>NZ_JBMVFA010000011.1:215068-233118 GCF_049543595.1 Kitasatospora sp. NPDC094028
CGAGGGCGGTTGATCAGTTGGGGCGGGTGGTGGCGGCGGTGGTCTGGGTGGGGTGTTGTTCGGCGTGGAGCTGGACGGCGTGGTCGATGGTGGCGGCGCCGAGCTTGTGGCGGGCGCGGGTGGCCCGGGAGCGGATGGTGGACGGGCGGGTGCGCTGTCGTTGGGCGATGCGGGCGATGGTGTAGCCCTCGGTGAGGTAGCGGAGGACGGTGGCCTCCGCAGAGGTGAGGGGCTGGCCGAGCGGGTCCTTGTTCAAGATGAGCTCCTTCGGGGGGGGTGCGGGCGGGGACCGGGTGCCGTACTCCGGGAACGGGGGCTGTCCGCTGGTGGCCGGCGTTTCCGACTGGGCATCCGTGCTGCACCGAGGTGTCGGCGGCGGGGCGCGGCTGAGGCCGGTCACCGGCATGGTCGCTTCTCGGTGCGCGCCGCGGGCGGCATTCTGGCCCGATGAGTGAGCGAGGGCGTAGGCGGATGCGGATGCGGGTGGGCCGGCGGGCCTCCCGGCTGAGGGTGTCGGCGACGGTGTCGGAGACCGGCTCGGTGGAGCAGCGGGAGTGTTTCGCGGTGCCGGTCGACGCCGGCTGCTGCGAGGCGGCACGAGCGCGAGAGGTCTTGCCCGGTGGGACGGTGGTGTTCTTCCTGCGACACGCGGTGCGCTGTCCGGTGTGGTCGGCTCGGTGATGGTCCCGGGGTCATCGCTGCGCCTTCTCCGCCTGGGCTGCCGGGCGGTTGCAGCACTGGTGATCTGACGGTGTGTTCGTAGGCGATTCTCTGGTGACCCGGGAGAGTATGCAGGTCGTAGCACTGGGGTGCTGCCGTTGATCATTTTTAGGCGTTTTAGGATCGCCGCTATGACTTCCTCTAAGAACGAGCAGAACCTCAGCCGCAAGCTCCGGCTTCGCGAGCGCCAGAAGAAGCAGACGACGGCCGTGGACGCGATCGAGGCTGCTGAGAAGAAGCTGGCTGCGGCCAGGTTGGACATGGCCCGGGCCGTGCTGCTGAGCGTCGAGGCCTTCGGCAGCCAGCAGGCGGTCGAGGAGCAGCTTGAGATACCGGTGAAGGAGCAGCGCGAGTACCTCGAGCTGCTGCCGTCGGCCGAGGAGGACGGCAAGGGCAAGGGCGCGGCGCCCGCGGCCGCGCCGGCCAAGTCGGCGGCCGCAGCGCCGACGGCCCCGGCGGCGGCGTAGGGCCGGGTGCTGCAGCTGGTGCTCGGCGTGGTCAACGGCGAAGAGCGGTCCTCCCGTCTTGGGAGGGCCGCTCTTCGTCATTTCCGGGACCGGGGTCGTCAGGTGCGGTCGGTGAGGCTGCCCCACGGCCGACGCGGGGCGTCCTCGCGCCGCTTGAGCCAGGCCTTGACCTCGGCCAAGTCTCGGGTGTTGTTCTCGTCGGGGGCGGGGAACGGGTCGTCGGAGTTCGCCGCGGTGAAGTTCTTGGCGTAGTACTTCACCATGTCCCGCGAGATGTTCAGTGCCTTGGCGAGTGCGGTCGGCCGGTGCCGGCCTCCGCTGGGTCGCCACCGGCGGTTCTCGGGGACGTGCTCTTCGATGTCACGTAGGAGCCGGGCCGCGGAGTCGGGGCTCCTGAGGCCGAGCCGTTCGGCGAGGGCCTCGGGGCTGACGTTCTCGTCCTTCTGGTCGGCTTCCAGGACGATGTCGAGCGCTTCGCGCTGGCGAGGGGTGAGGCCGAGCTCGTCGCGCTCCGGCTTCTTGGACGGGGTGCGATCGACCTGGGCGCGCCGGATGATCCAGGCCCGTACGTCGTTCCATTCGCGCATTCCCTCCCCGTCCTTTTCGGGGAACGGGTCGTCGCTGTCGGCCGGGGTGTAGGTCTTGGCGTAGTAGTTAACCCCGTCCTCGGTGAGTCCGAGGGTGTGGCCGAGCTCGCGGGCGTTCATGCGGGCCTGGCGGGGCCGGGCGATGCGGGCGCGCTCGGCGACCTCGCCGGGGCCGGTGCGGCGCTCGGCGGTGGCGAAGGGCTGCTTCTCGTACCAGTCGACCACCGCCTGGTTCTGGCGGTACTTGACGCCGCGCGGACCCGGTGGCGGGTCCTCCGGGGGGAAGGGGATCTCGAGCGACTCGTCGGCAACCCAGTTACGGACGCCGTAGATGGTTCGGCCGGTGGCCCCGGCGATCTGCTGAAGGGTGACGCGAGGCGGCAGCTTGGCGAATGCCGCCTTGACCTCGTCGAGGGACTTCACGGTTGTTCTCCTGGGTCGGGGCTGGCGCCGGCGGCCGCGGGCTGCGGCCGCCGGTCCGGCCCGAGGGCCGGCTGGGTTCGGGTGGGTGGACGGGGTGGTGAAACGCCAACAGGCCGACGACGGGTCGACGGCGCACCTGCTGTGCGAGAGCAGGTACGCCGACGGTCCGTCGCCGGCCGGGGCGCCGGGTGGGGCGTCACGGTAGACCGATAGTCGGGTCGAAGGTGGTGATGGCGGGCGGCACGCTGGGGTGCCTCTCGTCTCGTGGTGCGTTCACCAGGTTCCCCGGGCGGTGAGGGCGGCGGTGCCGCTGGTGATCCATTCGGCGGTGGCGAGCAGCGCGGCGGCGGCGGTGTCGAACTGCTTGCGGCTGTGGTCGCGGACTTCGACGGAGGAGCGGCGGGCGGACTGGCCGTACCAGGCTCCGGCTTGCAGGGCGGTGGCCCAGCGATGGGAGAGGTCGGCGAGCAGCTGCTCGGGCAGGCCGTGCAGGCAGGTGCAGTTGGAGGTGGCGAGCCGGGTGTGGAAGTCCTGGGCGGCCTTCTGGTGGGCGAGGACGTCGGTGGGCGTGGTGATGGGCTCGGTGGACCAGGCGGGCAGGTGCTGGCAGGGGCCGATGTGGTGGACGGCGGCGGCGAGCGCGGTGGCGGTCTGGGCGGTGGTGTCCAGGACGTGGCGGGTGGCGTTGGTGGGGGTCGTGAGGGTGTTCATGGGGCCGGGGTTCCTCTCTCGGGTCGTGGTGGCCGGTTCGGGTTTGCCCTCCCTCGTCCGACGTTAGCTAATCTACGAATGGGGGGCAGGGTGGTCAACTCCGTTGGGCGAGTCGTGGTCGTCGGGCCACCAGCCTGCGGCGGCGGCGTTGATCTCGTGCCGGCTGGCGGCGGCGGCGAGCGCGGTGGGGTCGGCCAGGTAGGCGGCGTACGGGGGGCGGGGGTGGTCATGGGTGAGGGTGCGGATTCGGGCGGCCTGCTCGGCCAGGAGCTGGGCGGCGCAGGCGTAGAGGGCGGCGGGGGAGTCGGTCTGGGCTGTGGTGGTCCAGTTGGTGCCGGTGCGGGTGCGGGCGGTGATCTGGAGGGGGTCGAGGCGGACGCGGTAGCGGTAGTCGACGGCGGTGGTCCGCTCGGGGGTGCTGGGGGCGACGACGGCGGTGATCAGGTGGGGTCCGTGGTCGTGGGTCCAGGCGCGGTAGTGGTCCAGGGTGGGGGGCTCTGTGGTGGTGGCGGTGTGGTCGGCGAGGAAGTCGGCGAGGGCGGGCAGCTGCTGGGTGGGGGGTGCCCAGCGGGAGTAGATGCGGGCCTGGGTCTGGTCGTCGGGGCCGATCCATTCGAGGATGGCGCGCTCGGGCACGGCTGCTCCTTGGCGAGGTGGTGCGGTCGGCCCGGTGGTGGGCCGGGCCGACCGGCGGGTCGGGCTAGAGCTGGAGGGTGCGCCGGACCTGGGCGAGCTTGGCTTCGGCCTGGTCGGCGCGGGCACGCTCGTTGCCGACTTCGGTACGCAGGGAGTCGAGTTCGCCACGGGCCGCGTCGCGCTCCTTCCAGGCGAGGTCGCGCTGCTTGCGCAGCTTGTCGGCGCTCTGGGCCTGGGTGACGAGTTCGCCGAGGTTGAGCTGGGCCAGGGAGCTGGTGGTCAAGTCCGGGCCGGTGCGCTCGCGCCGGGGCTGGCTGGCGGCTGGTCGCTTGGGTGCGGGCACGGTGGTCTTGCCGTTCTGCGTGGTGGTGGTCTTGGCGGGGGTCTTGCTCGGCTTGGCCGGGTTCTGAGCGGTGCCGTTCTTGTGCTTCTTGAGGTGGGGGCGGACCGCGCCGATCTTCGGCGAGGTGTAGGTGCAGTGCGTGCAGCCGAACAGCTCCGAGCCGTCCTCCATCAGCAGGTGGCGGATCTGGTGGAAGTAGACGGGCTTGCCGGGGCGGCTGAGCGGTGAGAGGGACGGAGTGTCTTCGATGACGGTGATGCCGTCGACAGCGGTCGCGGTCATGCCGCTTCCCTTCCAGGTGGGCACCGGCCCGGCCCGCCTGGTCGGCGACTGGGAGCAGCGCGTGGGGCTGCTTGTGGTGCGGTGGTCGTGGTGTCCGGCCCGAGGGTTGCCCTCCCCGTTCCGACATGTACTAATCTACCAATGGCGGGGAGGGGTGTCAACCCGGGCCCGACGAGGCTGCAGGGAGCCGTTGGAAGTGATAGCGGGCCAACCAACTTGATAGCGCAGTCGATAGCAAGCCGGTTCAACGTGATGGCGCCCAGGTCAACGACCCCGAACGGTTCGCCCTCCTGGCGCAAAGCTGCTGCCCGCCATCACCTTCGGCGGCCCGGGCGGGCTCTACTTCGATGAGCGCCTAACTGATAGCGCGCAGCTCAGACGGCCCGTCAACTGTCATCTTCGGCGGCTTCCTACAGAGGCGGCGGGCCCGTCGGTCACCCCGGCGGATGGTGGGTGCGCCGGGGTGAGGTCACGCGCCGGCGGGGTGCTTGGGCACCGCCGGCAGCTGCAGGTCGATCTCCAGCCGTCCGCCGCTCCACCGCCACGGCTCGCGGTCGGCCGGCGGGTGGTCGAGGTCGTACCGCCAGTGCTCGATCGTGAACGCCTCGGGTACCTGGTCCTCCCATGGCTGCTTGAGCGGGCGCACCGTGGTGCGCGTCCACTCGAACCGCTGGCCGCCGGCCTTGCCGTAGCCCAGAGCGGCGCCGGGGCTGAGACCGAAGCCGCGCGGGCTGACTTCGCCGGGCAGAACCAGATGGAAGGCGACCGGGCCGGGGTGCAGCCAGCGGGAGTATGCGGAGTCGACGGCCAGGTAGCAGGCGTAGTCGTCGATCGCCCACACCGTCACGGACTCGTAGGTGGTCATCAGGATCACCGGCTGGGCGGCTTTGCGCGGTACGCCGGGGGAGACGGCGCCGAGGGGTGCGTTCGGGCGAGGGGTTGTCATGGCTCTCCGCTGCGGTGGGTGGGTCGGTACGGCCCGCCCGGTGCGTGGGGTGGGCCGGAGGGGCGGCGGGCGGCCGCGGCCGGCTGCTCGGGCTTGGCCCTGGAGCGCTGGCGCGGGCGGCCGTCCGCCGGGCTGGCTCCCGGCGGACGGCCGCTCGCCGGACCGAGAGTCAGCGGGTGGCCCGGGCGACGGGGGTCAGGTTCTGGGGGTTGAGTTCGTCGTCCTGGATGCGGCTGCCGTCCGGCGCGATCCACATGGCGGTGCCGTTCACCAGGCAGCGCAGGAGGTGCGCGTCGTCAAGGCGGGCGACGTCGCCCATCTGGTAGCCCTGCTGGAGGACGTCGACGGTGAGGTCGTCCTCGCTCTCGTACTCGATCCGGGTGCGGTTGGTGAGCACGATCTCGCCGGGCTGGTGGTGGGCGACCTCGCCCTCGATGGTGGCGCGGATGCGGGCGGCGGGGGTGATGTCCATGGTTCCTCGGGTTCGTGGTGTTCGGCGCGGGGTTTGCCCTCCCCGTTCTGACATTAACTATTCTACCAATCTCGGGGTTGGGGTGGCTACTGGCGGGCTGGTGATGGTCAGCCGTCGCGCTCCTCTCGCTGCGCTGCGCTGTGGTGCTCGGTGCCGAGTTCGTCCCAGGGCAGGGTCCAGTCGGCGGCAGCGGCCAGGCGGGCGGCCGCGGAGCGCGCCGCGGAGCGCCTGCGGTAGTAGCGGCCGTTCACGGGCAGGCCGCTCGCCTTGTGCAGGATGCGGAAGCCGGCCACCCCTTCGCGGCCGGTGCGCAGGCCCGGGTAGGGGTCGGCGGCGCGGAGCACCGCCAGTGCCTCCTCGACGACCAGGGCGGCGCGGAGGCGCTTCAGCCAGTACCCCTCGGCCGGGCTGTCGGCGCCGTCCGTACGGCGGCCGATCTCGGCGCGCAGCTGGTTCCTGGTCCAGTTGGTGAGGTCGCGGGCGTCGACCGCCGCTCGCTGCTCCGGACTGAGTTCGGGCTCGTCCTCGCCTTCGCCGCTCACGGGCGCCGGCCGTGCTGCGGGTCGGCCGGCTCGCGTACGGCGTCGTCGTAGGCCGCGCCCAGGTCGGCGGGCCGGTAGACCCAGGAGGTGCCGCCGGCGTACCGGACGCGGGCGGTGCGGCCGGGCAGCCACGCGGCGCCCTGGGCGTGCTGCTCCATCGTGGGGCCGAGGTAGACGATGCTCTCGCCCGTCCCGTCGGTGACGGTGGTGCCGGGCGGGATCTCGGCCCCGGTGCGCAGGTCGCGCAGCACGCGCAGCGCCTCACCCGCGTCGTGCACCTCGCCGGTGAGCGGGTTGCGGACGGTGTGGCAGGGGAGGGCTTCGAGCTCCTGGAGGTCTCGCCGGTGCTCGGCCAGCGCCGTCCGGCCGGCCTCGGTGATCACCGCGGCCGAGTAGTCGGCGGCCCATTCGATCCAGCCGCGTTCGGCGCACTCGTGCGCGCCGTCCGGGCGCAGGATCGCGCCGCGGTAGGTGCCGCTGGTGCTGGTGAGGTAGCGCAGCGCGCCGTACTCGGTGACGGCGGTCAGCGGGCCGTCGGCGGCCGCGGCCCGGCCCCGGCCGGCGCGGCCGCCCCCCCGGCGGGTGCGGACCGCCATCAGCGGCCGCCCTGGCGTGGCAGCCGCAGCTGCGCGGTGGGCAGCCAGGCCGGTACCTGGCCGATCCCTTCGCGGGAACGGTGTCTGGCGATCTCGGTGGGGGTGGCGGCGCGCACCAGCAGGGTCTCGGGGTGCTCGGTCTCCTCGACGGTGTAGTCGTCGCGCTCCAGGGCTCCGGCCATGTTGGAGCTGGTGGTGAACCAGCCGGTGCCGGTGGCGGTGAGCAGCACGCAGCCGGGGCGGCCGGCCTCGGTGGCGTCGGTGGCGGTGAAGTCGGCCGGGTCGTCGTCGGTGGCGTGGCGGAAGCCCGCCAGGGTGAGGGCGGCGGTGACGGCGTCCGGCTGGGCGGTGCTCGGGGCGTGCTGCGCCCGGGCCCAGGCCGCGGGCGGGTGGTCGGGCAGGTAGACGCAGGGCTCGCCGTTGACGGTGACGCCGATGGCGTGCGGGCCGAGCGCGACCAGCGCGCCCTCGGCGGCCAGGATGGTGACCATCTCCGCGATGCTCTCGCCGGTGAACCTGCTCTGGTGCAGGGAGTAGTAGCCGGGCCGGCTGTGCCACCAGGTGGTGCCGGCCAGGTCGGCGACGGCCTGGTGCGCCTCGTCGGCGGTCGCGGTGCTCCACGTGAGTTCGAGGGGGACGACGCTGAGCTGGGGGTGCGGCCGTCCCGGTCGAAGATGCGCAGCGGGGCGGTGGGCGGCGTGGTGATCTCCAGGGTCTCGGCGAGGCTGGTCGGGTTCTCGACGGCGGTGTAGCGGCCGGAGCCGCCGCCGATCGCGGTGTGGAAGGTGACGGCGTAGAACGGCGGGTGCGCGGTGGTGGCGCTGGTGCTCATGGGTTGGTGGGCTCCTCGGTCGGGCGGGGTTCGGCGCTCTGGCGGTGCTGCCGCCCTGGTCAGTCGTCGTACTCGGGGGTAACGGCCGCCCTGACCTGGACGGCGACATCGGTGAGCTGCCGGCCGGCGTCGGCGAGGCGGTTCGCGCTGTCCGCGAGCAGGGCCGCGATGTCGTCGCCGGCCTCCTCGGGTATCCGGGAGCACCACCCGCTCAACGTGGTGGTGAACTCGGTGATCCGGGTGAGCGCGCCGTGTGGGCCCAGGAAGGTGTCGGCCAGCAGCGCTGTCTCGTAGGCCTCGTCGGTGGGGTCGAGGTCGGCCAGCCGGCCGGCCAGGGCCGCCAGGGCCGCGACCGGGTCCGGCACCGGGGTGGGGACGAAGTGGACGCCGGCCGGTGCGGGTGTGCCGAGGGTGGGGTCGAGGGTGACGTGGAACGCGTGGCTGCGCAGCTCGTTGGCGGCGGCGGTCGCGGCGGCGTTCGCCGCGCTCTCGCTGGTTCCGCCGGGCAGCCGCCGGTGCGAGGTGACGCCGTTGCTGGTCTTGTACTCGGCGAAGCCGTGGCGGCCGAGGATGCGTCCGGCGGTGTCGTCGAGCGGGCCCTGGGCGACGGTCCCGTTCGGGGTCCGGCGCAGGTCGTAGGTGGTGGGCATCGGGGTTGTCCTGTCGGAGGGGGCCGGGCCGCCGCGGGGGCGGCCCGGCCGAGGGGGTCAGTTCGGGTGGCGGGGCGGGTGGGCCTGGCAGCACGGTTCGGCGCCGGAGGTGCGGGCCAGTTCGGGCGTCTCGGCGGGGGAGTACAGCCACGGGCGGCGGTCCCGGTCGGCGCGGCGGGCCCGGTAGGAGGGGCGCGGGCCGAAGGCGCTGCGGTGGGCCAGTGCCCAAGAGCCTTCCTCGGGGCCCCAGTTGTGCAGGGCGTCCATGGCCAGCCAGGCAGTCGGGGTGAAGCGGCCGCGCCAGGGGTGGCGGACGTCGGCGAACGGGGTGTCGACGAGTTCGGTGTCGAGCGCGCGCAGCACGCCGGGGCTGGCGCCGAGGCGGTGCAGGATGACGCCGGTCAGGCAGCCGGGCTTGCCGCGGTAGTAGAGGCGGGGCGGGAGGTCGTAGCCGGGGCCGTTGTCGGTGCGGGCCGGATTCTCCTCCAGGAGGGCGTGTACGTGGGTGTGGATCAGCGTGGTGGTGAAGCGGGAGCGGGGCACCGGGGCTGCCCTTCGGGAGCGGGACACGGGCAGTTGCCTTCGGGAGTGGTTCGCGCGGCAGCGCGGTAGGGCCGGCGGCCGGGCCGGCCGGTCCGCGCGCTGCGGCGCGGGCCGGGCGGCGGGCGCAGCGGCTAGAACGGGGGCTCCTCCTGGCCGGACGGCGCGCCGGCCCACGGGTCCTGGCCGGCGCCGTCCCAGCCGCCGCCCTGTCCCTGAGCGCCCCGGTTCGACTGGCCGCCCCAGCCGCCGCCCTGCTGGCCGTTCTGGCCGCCCTGGGCGCGCTGGGCCTTGGTGACCTTGGCGGTGGCGGAGCGCAGGCTCGGGCCGACCTCCTCGGCCTCGACCTCGAACACGGTGCGCTTCTCGCCCTCCTTCGTCTCGTAGGTCCGCTGCCGCAGCTTGCCCTGGACGATGACGCGGGTGCCCTTGGTCAGGCTCTCGGCGACGTTCTCGGCGAGCTGGCGCCAGACGTTGCAGGTCAGGAACAGCGCCTCGCCGTCCTTCCACTCGTTGGTCTGGCGGTCGAAGGTGCGCGGGGTGGAGGCGATCCGGAACTTGGCGACCGCTGCGCCGGAGGGGGTGAAGCGAAGCTCGGGGTCGTCGACCAGGTTGCCGATCAGGGTGATGACGGTCTCGCCGGACATGGTGGTACTCCTCGTTCTCGTGTTCGTGGCGTTCGGTCCGGGGCTTGCCCTCCCCTTCTCGACATGCACTAATCTACCCAACATGGGGGAGGGATGTCAACCCGCAGTCCGGATCAGCGCCGGGCTGGCTCGGCCGCGCGGGCGTCGATCCCCATCTGGATGGCCCGCGCTACCAGCGGCAGACAGCTCCCGTCGACGCTGGTGGAGTAGGTGCCGACTCCGAGCCTCCAGCCGCCCGCGCAGGGGGTGAGCGTCGCGGCGGGGCCGTCGGCGAAGGGGGACATCAGCCGGGGCGGGTCGTGCCGGGGCTTCATCACCCGGACTTCAAGGCGCGGGAGGTCGGCGCTCTGCCGGTCGATATGCAGGGCCTGGGCCAGGAGGTCCAGTGCCTCCGCCACCGCGCCGGCCTCGCCCGGATCCGCCCACAGGTAGACCGGGAACAGCGGATTGCGCCCGCCGTGCCCTCCGTTGCCCCAGGCTAGCCCGGGGTGGAGTTCCGCGAGCCAGCTGCGGACCGCGTCGTCCAGCGCGGGGGAGCGGCGGCGTGCGAGCTCCGACCAGCGCCGGATGAGCCCGGCTGGCCCCCGGGCGGCCAGTGCGGCCCGCAGGTCGGCCGCCGCGATGCGCTCGTCAAGTTCACGGATGCGGCCGGTGAGCGCTGTCACCCGCTCCCGGAGACGGGTGCTCTCCGCCTCGGCGCCCTCCTTCTGGCGGCGCAGGTCTTCAAGGTCTTCGGCCGGGGTGGACGGCGTGGGGTGCACGGGGGCTCCTGCAAGGGTGTCCGGGAACGGGCGGGCCGGTCGGCGCGCCCGGGGGCGGCTCGTCGTCACCAGCGGCCCGGGTCGGCCCGGACGGCGGCGCGGTGGGCGCGGATGGCGGCGAAGTCGAGCGGGTTGGCCTGCATCTCGGCGTGGGCCCGGTGCACGGCGGCGTGGGCCTCGACGTAGCAGGTGACGGTGTCGCGGTCGGTGCTGCCGAGCCCCTGGTACGTGGGGCATGCGGGGCAGGTGACCCGGTACATGGGCAGTTGCCCGACGATCTCGCCGCGGGTGGCGGGAGCGGGCCCGGGGGTCCCCCACTCCTCGACGGGCCGGCTCGGCGGCGCCGGGTGCTGCCAGGCGTGGCCGCGCACCTGCTGGACGTGCTCGTCCTGGTCGGTGGTGGTCGGGCCGAGCCAGGCGGGGCACAGGTCGCAGACCGCGCCGTACAGCGGGACGGTGCCCACCCGGACGGCGTGGACGGGGACAGCGGCGGGGGCGGTGGTCATGGCGTCGGCCTTCCTGGGCACCGGGGGGAGGGGGCTGCGCCCGGCGGGTGGCCGGGCGCAGCGGGGGCGGTCAGTGGGAGGCGGGGGCGGCGTTCGCCTGCCGGGCGGCCTCGACGGCGGCGGCCAGCAGCGGGCGGCCGGCCTCGGCGGCGGCGTCGGTGGGTGCCAGCCCGCGCTCGATGCCGCGCAGGTAGGTCGAGGTGATGACATCCAGGGTGCTGTCGGTGGTGAAGCGGGCGAGCAGGAACTCGGCGGAGACGTTCAGCTTGGGGGCTGCGACCTGCGCGGCTGCGGCGGCGATGGTGCCGACGGTCAGGGCGAGGGCGGTGGCTTCGGCATCGAGGGTGGCGCTGCTCATAGTGTGTCTCCCTGGTCCAGGTGGTCGTGGTGGTCGATTCCGAGGCTTGCCCTCCCCGTTTCGACATGCACTAATCTACCAGATGAAGAGAGGGGTGTCCACCGGGGCGGTCGCCACGGTGTCGGAGGGCAGCGGCGCGGGCAGGGTGCGGGCGCCCTGGCCGTTGAGCAGGGCCGTGACACGCTCGGCGCACGCTCCCGGCGGCGCGAACCACCGGTCGGCGCGCAGGGCCTGCCCGGTTCGCGCCTCGATGATCACCCAGTTGATGAAGTCGTCGTCCAGGGTGACCTGGAGGTTGTGCGTGTGGTCGGCCTCGCCGGGGCCGATGGACAGCCGGACGACGGTGGTCGAGGTGTACTCGCCGGTGGCGACGGCGGCCGCAGGGATGCCGCGGGTGCTCAGGTGGCCGGCGAGCCAGGCGGCGCACTCGTGCCAGTTCATGCGGTCGGTCGGGTGCACGGCGGCACTTCTCCTTGTGGGTCGGGGCGGCGTCGGGGCGACCGCGTGGGTTTCGGACGGATTGCTGCGGAGCCGTGGCGGGCCGGGCTGCAATCAGCAGCCGGTGGCCCAGTACCACGCCTCCCAGTGCCCGTACTTGCGGACGAGCCGCACCAGCTGGGGGCGGTTCCGGACGCGGCCGACGATCTTGAGCGCGCGGAGCATCTCCTGCCCGCCGGTGTTGGCCAGGAACTTGACGTCCTCCAGCGTCGCCTCCCCGCCGAACACGCGGTCGAGCAGTTCGTTGTAGGTCTCGCCGGTCGGGGTCTCGGGAAGCTCGGTCCAGTGGGCGTAGGCCATGATCTCTCCATGTGCAGGCGGTCCGTGGTATCCGGCCCGAGGCTTGCCCTCCCCGTTCCGACATGCACTAATCTACCAGTCGGAGGGAGGGGCGTCAACTCGGTCCGGCAAACCTTGCCGTCCGGCCGGAAACGGCTCCGTCACCGGCCGGGCCTGCACAGGAACGCGTCGAGGGTGACCAGGCTGGTGAAGACGTGGCCGCGCCGGCCGTCCTCGTCCTGCTCTTCGTAGTCGCGCTGCTCCTTGGCCCAGTTGTAGTCCACGACCGCGCGGATGCTGTCCAGTTCGTCGTCGGTGAGCGCTCGGCGCTGCGGGTCGTCCATCGATACCCCTTCGTTCGTCGGCATGCTCCGGCGGCGGGTGTGCGGTGCGTCAGTGGGCCTGGCGCGGGATGCCCGGACCTCGGCCTCCGGGGCGCTCGTTGTGGGTGCAGCTGGCCACCCCGGGGCAGCCGGCCGCCTCCCGGTGCCAGTGGTAGAGGGTGGTGCCCGCTACGCGCCGGTAGGTATGGACGGCCGTCACCACGCCGCGCAGGGCGGGGAGCGGCTGTTGCTCCAGCCAGTCGTCCGGGTAGTCGAGCGGGGTGGTCAGCTGGACCGTCTCCGGCAGCTCGTCGGCGCGCACCAGGAAGCGGGCTCCGGCGGCGGGGCCGTCGTTCAGAGTGATGGTCGTCGGGGTGTTCACGTCTTCTTCCGGATCGGCGGGCGGGGCGGGCGCGGCCGGTTCGGCCGCGCCCTGCTGGTGGTCAGCTGACGCGGGTCCGGGCGGCGCGCGGCCCCTGGGTCGTGTCGGTGAAGGGGTCGGCCATGCCGGGGTCGCCGAACAGGATGCGGTGGATGGCGCGGGCCCCCAGCCAGTCGGAGTCCCAGCCCCCGTCGCTCTGGACGGCGAAGAAGTCGGGGGCGAGGGTGTGGGCGCGCAGCAGGACGGCGGTGACGGCCAAGTCGTACGGGCGTTCGCCGGTCTTGCAGAAGTCCCAGACGAATCCGGACTTCTCGCGGGAGGGGTCGGGGTTCAGGTCGATGCCGAACGTCTCGTAGTCGTCGCCGTCCGCCCGGCTGCCGTTGAAGCGGATCGCACTGTCGTCGATGCCGGGTGCGCCGGTGCCGTCGCCGCCCGCGAGCTGCGTGCCCTGGCCCTGGACGAGGTCGAGGATGGCCGCGGCGTCCAGTTGCAGCTGGAGCCAGGCGGTGCGGAAGCCCTCGGCCTGCGGGGTGTAGCTCCAGTAGTGGGTGTAGCCCATGGCGGCGTCTCCTGGTTCGTGTGGCTCGTGGTGTCCGGCCCGGGCTTGCCCTCCCCGTTCCGACATGCACTAATCTACCAGTCATGGGGAGGGGTGTCAACGCAGGTCAGCCTCGTTCGTCGGCGGCTTCCCGGGCGCGGTGGCGCAGGGCGCGGCGGTTGTCGATGCCGTGCTTGGCCAGGATCGCGCGGCGGAGCGCCTCGGCCTGGACGGGGCAGCGTACGGCCCATTCCTCGGCGGCCTGCTGCGCGCTGGTGAACCGCCGCCCGGCCAGCGCCTCGCGGACCCGGACGACGTGCTGGCCGGCTCCGCGCACCTGTCCGCGTTCCAGCAGCGCCTGGGCTGCCCGCGACCACCTGAGCAGGTCGGCGCCCGGCTGCGTCGTCGGGTCCAGGCACTGGGCGGCCTCGACGCCGAGCGAGAAGAGCGCGGCCAGCTCGGCGTCGTCCGCCGCGAGCCAGGCACGGGTCTCGGCCCGGGGCGGCTCTCGCCGCTCGGCGCACCACCGGTCCCACGCTGCGCCGTACCCCTCGCCGGTGCGCCGGTGGGTGGCGTGCCAGTCGGCGAACCGCCCGTCGGCTCCGCCCCGGGCCTGGATCACGTCGCGGGCGAACTCGCGGGCCGTGATGGTGGGTGTCGCGGCGATCGCTGCCGCTTCTTGCCGGTCCAGTTCGGCCTGGGCCGTCGCGTGCGCCGCGGCTGCGAGGTGCTCGCCCTCGGCGTCCGCCAGGGCGGAGGCCGCGCGGTCGGCCGCCGCCTGGGCGCGGTCGGCCAGAGCGCGGGCGCGCCCGGCGAGTTCGGCGGCGCGCAGCGCGCTGGGGGTGGTCCGCTCCGCGTTCGCCCGGTCCTCCGCCTCGGCTGCGCGGGCCGTGAGCGACGCGCGGCCGGCCGTCCGGCCGGCTGCTGCGGCTTCGGAGCGGGCTGCGGCCTCGGCCGCGGCGGCCCACGGTTCCCGGCGGCACTGCGCCTCGGTCAGGGCGGCTTCGGCGCGGAAGTGGGCGGCTTCGGCGCGCTCGGCGTGCTGGTCCGCCAGGACGGACCACGCGGCCGCGTCCAGGCCCTGCACGGTGATATCGGCCGCCTCGGCTGCGCGGTCGATTCCGGGGGTCTCCTCCACCGTGGTGCGGAGTTCACGGTACGTCGTGCCCTGGGCGCGGTGCCCGCCGTCGAGCCGGCCCCAGGACCTGCCCGCGTCGAAGCGGTTGTTCGCGGCGCTCCAGACGGCGCGCAGCTCCGCCTCCGCGAGGCCCTTTCGGGTCCGGATGAGTGCGGACAGGGTCAGTACCCACCGGTCGGCGCTGCGCCGGGCGTCCGGTGTCCAGCCGTTCGCGGTGGCCTTGTCCGCGAGGGTCAACAGGCTCTTGGGGGCTTCGGCGTGCAGAGCGTCAAGGGTCTGTGCGGTCATGGTCCTGGTCTTCCTGGTCGGTCGGACGGCCTGCGGGCGCTGGCGGTGCCGCTCCGGGGCGGGACGCCCCGGAGCGGCGGGCCGGTCACTCGAACGTGTAGCTGGTGAGCTGGCGCACGAACGTCCAGTGCCACACGTGGGGCAGGTCGGCGTAGCCGGTGAGGATTCGCATGAGGCGCAGGTCGTACTCGACCGGGCTCTCGACGGTGATGAACACGTCTCCGGAGCGGTACTCGAAGTGGGTGAAGCGGTACGGGGTCCCGTTGATCCAGCGGACGTGGGTCGTCGTCAGCTCGCCGTTCGGGCTCTCGTCCTCGGTGCGGTGGGTGCGCGGGCCGATGGTGCGGGTCTTCTGGAGGGTCTGCACGGCGTCCTCTTCCGTTGGTTCGTGATGGCCGGCCCCGGGGTTGCCCTCCCCGTTCCGACATGTACTAATCTACCTGCCATGGATGGGGGTGTCAACCTGCGGGATCATCAGGGGCGTGCGGACCCTGGCGCCGGGGCGGCGGGTGGCAGCGTGATGGTGAGCAGGTAGGGGGCGCTGGCCTCGTGCTGGAACGAGTAGGTGGACTCCACGGCCCAGGGGCGGCCGGTGGGCACGGCGCCCGCGCCCAAGTAGCGTACGGCTGCGAGCAGTTCGTGCAGGGCGATGACCCAGCACTCCTGAGCGTCGCCGGTCAGGGCGGCGGTGTCGGCGGCGGCGGCGACGGTGCGCCCCCTCTCGTCCTCGATGCGCAGGAACTCGACGGGGCGCAGCGGGTGCCGGTCGTTCTCGGTGCGGTCGAAGACGAGTCGGGCGGCGGTCGGCCACGCGTGGCGCAGGGTGTCGGCGGCGCTGTGGAGGAAGGCTCCGGCCATGTCGGTATTGGCCTGTTCGAGTGCCCGGCGGCAGTGGTGGAGGTGGGCTGCGGGCTGGATGTAGGGGTCGGGGGCGGCCGTCACGGGCGCCTTCTCCTCGGTGGTGGCGGGCGGGGGCCGCGGCGGCCCTGCGGGGCCGGCCTGCGGGCCGTGGGCGGACTCCCCGCGCCCACCGGGCGCGGGGAGCGGGGCGGTTACAGGCGGACGCCGGTGGATTCGTAGTGGAAGCTGCCGGTGCTGTCGGGGTCGGCCGTCTTGACGGTCTCGATGCGGTCGGGGTCGGCCTCGGGGTCCGCCAGGTACTCGGCGACGTGGGCGGCCAGTTCGTGGCGCAGCACGGTGGACTGGTCGTCGTCCAGGTGACCCAGGAGGTTGGCGTAGATCGTGAAGGTGCCGAAGTCGTAGTTGGTGACCTCGTAGCTGCCGTGGCCGAAGCGGTCGACGGTCTCGGCGCGGTCGCCGTACAGCTCGGAGGCGATTTCGCGGATGGTGTCGAGCTGATCGGCGGCGGTCAGCATCTCGGCGAGCATGGCGTCTCCCTGGTCCGGGTTGGTCGTGGTGGCCGGTCCCGGGGCTTGCCCTCCCCGTTCCGACATGCACTAATCTACCGGACCGGGGGAGGGGTGTCAACCTGCGGAGGGGTGGCGATCCAGGAAGTCGGTGAACACGAGGAAGAGCCGGGCGGCCTCCCGCTCCTCCCACTCCCCGCTGTCGCAGACCTGGAAGACGGACAGCCGGGCGCGCAGCTCGCGGACGGCGGCGATCAGGTGGCCGTCTACGGGATCGAACACCGGGCTCGCGGCCTGGGCCGCCATCTCCGGGTGGCCGACCGCATGGGCGCGGACCCTGCGCCACAGGCGGGCCTGCTCCTGCGCGAGAAGGAGGGCGTTGACGTCGCCCACGTCGGCGTCCGGGTCGGCGAGCAGGGTGCGCAGCTCGTTGCGCGCGGCGTCGCGCCGGGCGAACGCCTGGGCAGAGAGCTTGTTGAGGTGCCCGGCCGCCTCGGCCGGTGGGACGCTTTCCCGGTAGAGGTCGGAACGGCTGGCGGGCTCCCCCGGTTGGGGTCCAGTCTGATGCGTGGTCACTTCGGGTTCTTCCTGTTCTCCGGCGCGGGTCGTTCGGGGCGAGCCGGGCGCGGCGGGTCCGCGCCCGGCGGGTCGGTCAGCGGTAGAGCATCCCGTTGACGCAGTCGTCGATGAACGCTTCGCATTCGCCGCGCCGGTCTTCGGCGCAGTCGGGGCAGCTGGTGAGGCACGAGCAGTGGCGGGCGTTGCCCGCGCCGATGCCGTGCCAGTCGGCGGCGTCGATGGTGTCGGGGTTCGCGGTCCCGGCCTTGTTGTCGCAGTGCTCGCATTCGAGTTCGACCTCTTCGCAGAGGGCGGCGTGGTGGCCGTCCTCGCCGCACCATCCGCAGGTGATCGCGGTGTCGGTGGTGGGGGTCTGCACGGTGAGGACGGTCATGGTGGTGCACTCCTTGGCCGGGTTGGTCGTGGTGGCCGGCCTCGGGGTTTGCCCTCCCCGTTCCGACATGTACTAATCTACTCGACCGGGGAGGGGGTGTCAACCGGGGGCGCCGGGTGCGCACCCCCGGTTTGGGTGTCAGCTGACGCAGCGGAAGGAGTAGGCGGCGTCGCGGGCGAAGTCGGCGTGGGCTACGCGCTGCACGTGGTGGCGGGCGTCGGCCACGGGGTTGCCCATGGTGCCCCCGGTGATGAAGGCGCCCACTCGCTCGGCCTCGGCGATCTTCTCTTGCCAGGTGGCGGCGGGGTCGGCGCTGGCATCCAGAGCCTTGGTCAGATCCTCCCACAGCTTGGCCCGGACCTGGTGGCCGGTGATGTTCTCGAAGAAGCCGTCCATGCGGACGTTGTGCGCCGTCAGCCGCTCCTCGTGCAGGCGGTCCCACCAGCTTTCGGTGTAGCGCCGGGCGCCCTTGAGGCCGGCGTGCGCGGCGGTCTTCAGGCGCTCCTCGAATGCCTTGCGGTCCCGTGCGGCGCGGTCGGTGGCGGCCATGGGCTGCTCCTTCGTTCAGATGGTTCGTAGTGTCCGACCCGGGGCTTGCCCTCCCCGTTTCGACATGTACTAATCTACCCGATGGGGGTGGATTACGCAATTCCTGGCACGGATTCGGCTACCGGATTTGTGCCAGGTAGGCGTCGAGTTCGGCACTGGCCTGGTCGCGGTCGTCGCATTCGCTCACGAAATGGCGGCTGTCGCCTTCTCCGCACAGGATGACACTGCATCCGCCGGGGTAGGTACCGGTGGCCCAGAGGTCGCCGTGCGCGTCGCGCAGGAGGCGGTGAATGAACAGCCTGCCGTGCGCGATATCGTCCCGGATCTGCTGCGCTTCCTGAATTTCTGCCTCCTTTTCGCATTCCGCAATGCTGAATTCGAGTTCCGAGAGGTAAGTGGGGTCGTTGCATTCCCAGCATTCGCCGTCGCAGGTCCACCGGCCGCAGCCCGTACGGGTTCCGTAGTCGCGGAGCGACTGCGTCTCGTTCATTTCTACTGCCTTTCGTTGGTGGGTGGGTGTGTCGGGGTGGGTGCTCGGCCGCGTACGGGTTGGTCCCGTGGACTGTTCCCCCGGCCCCCCGGCGAAATGAGATCTTGGGGGCGGTGAGCGGCCGGAGGTCAGGCGCGGGAGGGAGTACCGCAGCCGGTAGAGCGACGAAGGAGCGGGCCGGCGAGGACACGGACCGGAGCGCTTGACCGCAGGCCGCGCGCCCCCAA
>NZ_JBMVFA010000012.1:0-16736 GCF_049543595.1 Kitasatospora sp. NPDC094028
ACCCCCCCCCCCCCCCCCCCCCCCCCCCCCCCCCGCGCGGCCCGCCCGTGTAAAACCCACCCCCCCCCCCCCCCCGGGGGGCCCCCGCCCCCCCCCCCCCCCCGCGGGGGGGGGCCGGGCCCGGCCGGCGTCACCAGGTGGTGGTGAGCCGAGAGGCCGGTGCTGGTGTTCCGGGCCGAGGCCTGGCGGGCCTTCGTCGCGGCGAGGGCCGCCGGTGAGTTCGGCGAGGTCCGAACTCCTCCCCTCACCGCGGCCAGGCTCGACCAGGAGTGCATCAGCCTGGTATCGATAGGCGGGTGCGATTCGAACTTGTGCCGATGCCCGACGAGGTGGGCGCCCGTCCCCGGGACGGTCGGGGTTACCCGGTGCCGGCGATCACCCCCTGGCAGGACGGGCAGCCGCAGTTCGCGCTGACCGACCATGACCGCAGCGCCGACTGTGCGGTCGCCCGCCGCTGTTCCGTCTGCGGCGAGCTCATGCCGCGCGGGCCGGTGTGGCGGGTGGTGGGCCCGGCCGAGAGCGAGGCGATCGCGGCGGCGCTGGCGGAGGACCGTCCGTACCGCAACCTCGCGCCGACCATGGAGGGCCCCGGGCACCGGGCCTGCATGCTGTACGCCTCGATGGTGTGCCCGTACCTCGCACGGCCGAACGCCCGCCGGCGCGCGGGCGTGGCGGACACCGGTGACGGCCTGACGGCGGCCGCCGTGCGCGGGGCGGCGCGCGGCGGCCTGGGGGCGGTGGTCGGGTTCGACGACTACGAGTTCGCCGTCACCGAGGACCGGGTGCTGTTCCGCTTCCTGGACCTGGTGGAGTTCCTGCCGCACGAGTCGGCGGACGAGCATCTCGCCGAGCTGCGGGCCGAGTTGGCCCGCAGCTCGACCGGGGCTCACGGTCGGTAGGACGGCAGGCCCTTGATGCTGGAGATCTTCGTCGGCGCACCGGAGCCGTCCGCCGGCAGGGTGGCGACGCCGTCCGGGGTGCGGGCGGCGAGGGTCTTGCCGTCCGGGGACCACGCGGGCTCGGTGTAGTCGGTGGTGGCGGACGGGGTGAGGTCCTTCGCGGTCGGCTTGTCGGTGTTGACGGCCTCGCTGAACAGGTGGTCGTGGCCGTTCACCGAGCGGACGAAGACCAGGTGCTCGCCGTCCGGCGAGAGGGCCGGCTGGGAGCCCTTGCCCATGTCGCGGGCGTTGGGGCGGATGTAGTCGTCGTAGATGAAGACCTCGTCCGCCGGGGTGTTGGCGTAGGCGACCTCGCCGCGCTGCCCGCCCGCGTTGGCCCAGGTGTTGCCGGTCTCCGGCGGCTGCGGGATGCTGCCCTCCACCCCGCCCTCGGACCGGCGCGGGGTGAGCACCTCGGGGGTGCCGCCCACGGTCTTGGTGGGGATGGTCATCAGGCGCAGCACCCCGCCCTTCTCGCTGGCGAAGACCAGGTTGGAGTACCGCTCGGTGCCGTTCGGGACGGTGCCGTTGCTGGGGTCCTGGGTGGCGTGCTGCCAGCTGGGGTGGGACCAGGTCTCGCCGCCGGGGTTCTTGGCGACGACGACCTTGTGGCTGCCGTCCGGGGCGGCCGTGACGAGGTCGCCGTCGCCGTTGACGAACGCGGCCTTCTTGCCGTCCGGGGACCACGCGAGGTCGCGGACGACGGTGCCGAAGTCGACCATGGCGCCGTTCATCGCGACGGTCTGGGTGCCGGTGCTGATGGTGAGGTGGTTGGCGGCGGAGGTGCCGTTGACCTCCTTGCCACCCGGCGCGGGGGAGCCGGACTTGCCGGGGGCACCCGGGGTGCCGGGCGCGGCCGGACCGGGAGCGGCGGTGCCGGTCGCGGTGCCGCCGGGTGCCGGGTCGGTGTTGTCGGGTCCGCAGGCGGTGAGCAGGACCGCGCCGGCGGCGGTCGTCAGGGCGATCGCGGCGACGGTGCCGAATCTGTTGCGCACGGACATTCCAGGTCCCCCTCGGGTGTCGTTCTCGTTTCTGGAAGAGCGTGGCAGCGTCAGGTCAGCGCGCTGTGCGTGCGGTGTCACAGCCGTGGAACAACGTCGATGACGATCGGATGATCCGTCAGATCGGTGAGGGCCGGGGCCCGGTCCCACACACCGGGCCCCGGAGTCCGAGGTTGCGCCGGGCGGCTCGGCTGATGGTGTACGAGCTGCCGAACGCGGTCACGGCGAGCGGGCCGTCCAGGTCGTAGTTGCCGGTCGCGGCGATCCGGCGCAGGCACTCGACCCGGTCGACGGACTTGCGCCACTCCTCGGCGGTGGAGGAGTTGGCCGGGTTGGTCAGGTCGTCGATCCGGACGTCGAAGAACGCGTCCAGCCAGGCGCGCTCGCCGGCGGCCGAGGGCGTGCCGACCTTGACGGTGGTGCGGCCGATGAGCGCGGGCAGGAGGTGTCGGTCCGGGTGTCGATGTCGGTGCGGTATCCGTGCCGCCCCGGCGCGGCTGGCGCAGAATGTGACGCATGACCAGCACCCCGCCGCCGCCGAACCCGCCCGTGCCCGATGCCGTGCCTGCCGGGCCGCCGCCGGGGGAGAGCCCGGCGGCCCGGGCGGACCGGCGGCTGGTCGAACTGCTGCAGGAACTGCGGGTGTTGCAGACCGGCGTGCAGATCGTGTTCGCGTTCCTGCTCGGCGTCGCCTTCACCCCGCGGTTCGCCGAACTGAGCGACGGCCAGCAGGACATCTACGTCACCACCCTGCTGCTGGCCGTGCTCGCCTCCGCCGTCTTCGCCACGCCGGTGGCGCTGCACCGCGGGCTGTTCCGGCACCCGGGCAAGGAGCGGATCGTCCGGGTCTCGGTGCGGATCGCCCAACTCGGCCTGGTGCTGCTCGCCTCCGCCCTCAGCGGTGCGGTGCTGCTGGTGCTGGACGTGGTGCTCGGCGGCCTGGCGGCCGTGCTGCTCACCGCCCTGGTCGCGCTGGTCTTCGCCGGGCTGTGGTTCGTCCTGCCGTGGGCGGTGCGGCGGCCGCTGCGGGACAGCGAGCAGGCCGGGCCGCCCTGGTGACCCGGTTTCGGCACGCGTGACGGCCGGACCGAGCAGACTGTTACCCGAACCGACCGATCCCGACCGACCCCGCCCGAAGCCAGACCGATCACGACCGATCCCGACCGACGCGGAGCATCGCCGATGAGCACCCCGACCGCAGGCCACCGACCGGCCGCCGGCCCGATCCGCCCACCCCGGCTGGTCGCCACCGATCTCGACGGCACGATCGTGCGCAGCGACCGCACCATCTCCGCCCGGACCGTCGCCGCCCTGGCCCGGGCCGAACGGGCCGGCGCGCTCGTCGTCCTGGTCACCGGCCGCCCGCCGAGCCTGATGGGCGACATCGCCGGCGCCTTCGGCCACCGGGGCGTGGCGATCTGCTCCAACGGCGCGCTCGGCTTCGACCTGAGCACCCGTACGGTGGTCGCCGAGCGGTCGATCCCGGCCGACGTGCTGGGCGAGACCGCCCGACTGATCCGTGAGGCCGTCCCCGGCATCGGGCTGGCCGTCGAGTACGCGGACGAACTGGTCGCCGACGAGCACTACGAGTCGCGCCCGTGGAGCGCCGAGGACCCGCCGGTCCGACGCCTCGACGACGTCCGGCTGTTCGGGCGGCCCGCGCCCAAACTGCTCGGCCGGCACCCCACGCTGTCCGCCTCCGCACTGGTGCGGCGGCTGCTCCCGGTGGTGGGCGGGCGGGTCGGCCTCTACCACTCCGGCGGCGAGCGGCTGGTCGAGATGGTCGCGTGGGGCGTCAGCAAGGCCACCGCCCTCGACGAACTGGCCCGGCGGCACGGGATCGCCCGCGAGGACACCATCGCGTTCGGCGACATGCCCAACGACCTGCCGATGCTCGGATGGGCCGGGACGTCCTACGCCATGGCCAATGCCCGCGCGGAGGTGCTGGACCTGGCGGACCGGATCGCCAACGGCAACGACGAGGACGGGGTCGCCGAGGTGCTGGAGGCGCTCTTCCCGCAGCCGCAACCGCAGCCGCAATCGCAACCGCAACCGCAGCCGTAGCGGCGTGCGGCGCCCCGGCCCGGATGCCGTGTTTATCGGTCGTTGATCGTCTCGGCCTAACGTCGGGGCCATGGACGAGAGAACGGCCGGGCGGCCGGTGCCCGAGGGGCGGATGACGGAGCAGGACACCGAGAGGTTCCGGCAGTTGCTGGCGCGGCTGGAGAGCTCGCTGGCCGCGGACCGGGAGGCGGCCGGCCGGGAGGGCTGAGGGAGTCGTCACCGGACGGACGAGGGCCCGGGGTGCCGTACCGGCGCCCCGGGCCCTCGCGCATGACCGGGCCGACCGGCCGTCAACAGCCGCCGCAGTCACAGCAGTCGCAACAATCACAGCCGTCGCAGCAGTCGCAGTCGCAGTCGCAGTCACAGTCGCAGCCGTCGCCGCTGCCACTGCCGTCGCCCCCGGGGCAGCCGGGGCAGCCGTTGCAGTTCCCGGGGTTGCAGCACTGTTCGCAACAGCAGTTCCGGCTGCAGAAGCCCTCGCGGCGCTCCCGGCTGAACGGGTCCTCGTGCTCGCAGCAGCACAGCTGGCACGAGCAGGCCATCAGCGCCCAGACCGCGCAACCGGCCAGCAGGTTGCGCGGGTTCGGCGGCTTCTCGCCGGGCGGGGTGAAGCCGGGGCCCTGCGGCACCCACGGCGGAACCGGCGCCTGGTCGGGGTGGTGCGGCGGCGGTGCGTCCTGCGGAGGTGCGTCCCGTGGCGCCGGGCCGGACGGCGAGGCGGCGGACTGCGGGGTGGTGGACTGCGGGGTGGTGGAGTGCGCGCGGCAGGCGGCGCCGTGCCCCGCCGGGCCGAAGACCCGGTCGACGGCGCGCCCCGTCTCGTGCGCCAGCAGCGCGTGCACCAGCGCGCGGTCGGTCAGCTCGACCTCGCCGAGTGCGAGCCGGATGCCGTGGACGGCGTCCCGGCAGAGCCGTTCGGCCTCAGCGCGGTCGGTGCCGGTGGCGGTGAGCGGGTTCCAGGCGCCGCTCGCGGCGTCGGCGGCCTGGTCCTCGGCGGCGTCCAGGAGATGGGCGAGCCGGCCGAAGAGCCGGCCGGCCTCGGCCAGCGGGGCGGCGTTCCCGGGCCGTCCGGCGAGCACCGCGGTGTGCGCGAAGGCGGCCGCGGTGGCGGTCTCGGTGGGCTCGGTGACCAGCAGGACGGAGCCGCCGGGCGGCAGCGAGCGCTCCAACGCGCTCTGCCGGGCGGCTGCTTCGAGCAGCACGCCGGTGTCGAAGCCGACGACGGAGGCGGTGCCGGCGCTCTTGCGGTCCCAGCGGCGGGTGACGGCCCGGGCCCCGGCGGCGACCGGGCGGCGGGCGAACAGGCCGTCGCCGTCCTCGACGTGGTCGCGGATCTTGACCGAGGCGAGGGCGAGCGAGACGGCGGCGGCGAGCCGGGCGCCCTCGCCGCGGGCGACGGAGGCGCTGCGCATGCCGCGCAGCGGGCAGGGGCCGGCGGTGCGCCGCCAGGAGGAGTCCGCGCGGGCGGCCTGGGCCTCGACCAGGACGGAGATGATCAGACCGTCGTAATTGGTGGCGGTGCGGGCGAGTTGGCCGTGGTCGTCGCGCAGGGCGAGGCAGAGCCCGCACAGGTGCGCCATCCAGGACGTCCGGAGTTGCTCGGACAGCCGGTGTCTGCACGGTCGAATGATGCCGAACACGATCGTCCCCCCGCTCCCGCGACCGTCGATCGGCCGCGATCCCCGGGTCATCATATGATCGGCGTCACGCTGGGAACCCGGACCGACACCGGCAGTTCGGCATCCCTGCCGATCGCAGATCCGTCCGTACGCGTGGCGGCGGGGGGCGTCGGCCGGCCGACCGCACCCGCCGAGGGGGACGGCCCGATCCGGCCGAATGCTGGCCGAAACCCGGTGCGACGTACGGTGTTTACGCGCACTTTTCAGGCGCCCCACGTCTCGTCCGTGCGCCGTGCACCTGGACTCGTCGACGGGTCCACGATTGGGTGGACCCGAGAGTCCGCCGACCCGTGCGTCCGTCAGCGAGAGGAGCCGCCACCGTGCTGGGAGAGGTTCCCCGCCGGGCCGTACCGCCCGACCTGCCCGAACACTGGCTGAGCCCCGGCGACGACTCCTACGACGACACCCGGGCGGTGTGGAACGGCCGGCACGACCGCCGCCCCGCCCATATCGCCCGCTGCCGCACCGCGACCGAGGTGAGCGAGGCCCTGCGCTACGCGGCCGCCGCCGGCCTCGACGTCACCGTGCGCGGCGGCGGCCACGGCGGCGGCGGCTCCGTCGCGGACGGCGCGCTGATGGTCGACGTCTCGCCGATGCGCGCCGTCACCGTCGACACCGGAGCCCGCGTCGCCGTCGCCGAGGGCGGCGCCCTGGTGCGCGACCTCGACACCGTCACCGCCCCGTACGGCCTGGCCTGTCCGGCCGGCCCGGTCGCCGACGCCGGGCTCGGCGGGCTCGCCCTCGGCGGCGGACACGGCTGGCTCGCCCGCCGCTGGGGCCTGACCTGCGACCACATCCTCGCCGCCCAGGTCGTCCTCGCCGACGGCTCGATCATCGATGCCACCGAGGACAGCCACCCCGAGCTGCTGTGGGCGCTGCGCGGCGGAGGCGGCACCTTCGGCGTGGTCACCCGCTTCACGCTGCGGCTGCGCCCGGTCGGCCAGGTGCTGTTCAGCGTCGGCGTCCACGCCCTCGACGACGCCCCCGCCGCCCTGGCCGCGTACCGGGCGTACACCGGGCGCCAGCCCGCGGAGCTGCACACCGTCGCCCGGCTGAAGCGCGCGGGCGGGCAGCCGTGGGTGCCCGAGCACCTGCGCGGCGAACCCGTACTCCTCCTGCTCGCGGTGTGGTCCGGCGACCCGGAGGACGGCCCGGCCCGGACCGCCGAGCTCTTCGACGGGGCCGCGCCCGCCGGCCGGATCGACCGCGCCCTGCCGTACCCGCACCTGCAGGCGCTCGGGGACGACACCCGGCCCCAGGGCCACCGCTACCTCACCGCGGCCGCCCACCTCGACGACCTCCCCGGCGACGCCGTACGGCAGCTCGTCGCGGCCACCCGCGAGCACCCCTCGCCGCTCGGCTCGATCGAGGTCGAGTATCTGCGCGGCGCCATCGCACAGGTGCCCGACGAGGACTCCGCCTTCCCCGGCCGCGGCGCCCGCTACCGACTGACGGTGGCCGCGCACTGGACCGACCCCGGGCAGGACGCCGAGCACCTCGCCTGGTCCCGGGCCACCGCCGACCGGATGCGCGCCTTCGGCACCGGCGGCGCCCGCCTCGACCACGCCGAGGGCGGCGCCGACCGCAGGGCCCGGGAGCGCTACGGCCCGGAGCGCTACGCCCGGCTCGCCGCCGTGAAGAAGGCCTACGACCCGACCGGCCTGCTGCGCGGCGCCATCGAGCTCCGGCCCGAGGGGGACGGCCGGTTGCCGGGCGCCCCTCACCAGGCCGGAAACCCGGAGAAGCGGATCTCCGGGCCGGGATAGCATCGCGAGCCGTGAGCTCCCCGAACGCCGCCAACGCCGCCAACGCCGCCGACACCGAGCACCCCGACGCCGCGATACCGGAGCCGCCCCGCGAACGCTTCGACGCGGCCGGCCGCCGCGTCCTGCTGGTCTGCGTCGCGGGCGGCTTCACCACGCTGCTCGACCAGTCCGTCCTCAACACCGCCCTCCCCGCCCTGCGCGAGAGCCTGCACGCCCAACCCGCCCACCTGCAGTGGATCGTCGCCGGGTACTCGCTGGCCTTCGGCCTCGCCCTCATCCCCGGCGGGCGGCTCGGCGACGTCAAGGGCCGCAAGTGGTTCTTCGTCACCGGCCTGGCCGTCTTCACCCTGGTCAGCCTGGTCTCGGCGACCGCCACCGACCCCGCCGTCCTGATCGCCGCCCGGCTGCTCCAGGGAGCCGGCGCCGGCCTCGTCAACTCCCAGATGATCGGCACCCTCCAGGACGTCTTCGACGGCCAGCTGCGCGCCCGCGCCCTCGGCATGTACGCCGTCACCGGCGGGCTCGCCTTCGCGCTCGGCCCACCCATCGGCGGCGCCGTGCTGGCCGCCGCCGGCCCCGGACTCGGCTGGCGGCTCACCTTCCTGCTCAACCTCCCGTTCGGCCTGGCCACCCTCGCCCTCGCCGTCCGCCACCTGCCGAAGCCCCGGCCCAGCGCGCGCGGCGCCAACCTGGACGTGCTCGGCCTGCTGCTCGTCGCCGCGCTCACCCTCGTCCTGATGCTGCCCTTCGTCCAGCCGCCCGGCCCGCGCGGCGGCCTGGCCTTCGCGGCCGCCGCCCTCCTGTTGCTCGGCGCCCTCGCCTGGTGGCAGCGCCGCTACGCCCGCGCCGGCGGGCAGCCGCTGATCCACCCGGCGCTCACCCGCTCCGCCCCGTACGCGCTCGGCACCGCCACCGCGATGGCCCAGTTCGGCTCCTCGCTGGCCGCCTCGCTCGTCCTCACCATGTTCCTGCAGGACGGCCTCGGGCTGTCCCCGATGGGCGCGGCCCTGGTCGCGCTGCCCTCCGCGGTCGCCATGGGCGTGGCCTCCGCGCTGGCCTGGCGGGTGGTCCAGCGCTTCGGCCGGCGCACCGTCACCGCCGGCATGACCGGCTCCGCCGTCGCCATGCTCGCCAGCGGCCTGCTCGCCCACTGGGCGCCGACCGCGGTGCTGCCCTGGCTGCTCGCCCTGCTCCAACTCCTCAGCGGCGCCTCGATCGGCCTGATGGGCTCCACCAACCAGGCGTACGTGCTGCGGCACGCGCCCGCCGAGGCGGCCGGGGTGAGCGGGGCGATCCTGCAGATGGCGCAGCGGATCGCCGCGGCCGTCGCCGTGTCGGCGCTCTCCGGCGTCTACCTGCGCCACACCGCCGCGGGCGGCGGCCACCGGGCCGCCTACCTGTCCGCCAGCGCCGTGTGCGCTGGCGTCGCGGGGCTCGCCGTGCTGGCGTCGGTGTGCGCCAACCGGGCGGCCCGGCGCGCGAACGCCCCGGCGGACCGCCCGTAGCGTCCGCCGCGCCCGTGGGCACGCGTCCGCCCCGGCCCGTACCGAGACGGGCCGGGGCGGACGCGCCGCATCGGGGCCGGTCAGGCCGGGACGATCGAGAAGGACCCGTTGCCGAGCGGGGTATCGGTGTACGGCCCGCTGTCGATGGCCTGCGGCGCGTAGGCGTCGAAGACCTGGCCGTTGACGGTGACGCCGGAGAAGTCCAGCCGGCTGAAGGACGGGTAGCTCTGGCTCGGCGACTCGATCACGGCCTCGGCGCTGACGTTCTGGCCGTTCAGTCGCTGGGTGGTGGTCTCGGTCCAGCCCTTGGTGGTGTCGGTGATCCGCAGCGTGTAGTCCGAGCCGCCGCTGTTGACCACGGAGGCGGTGAAGCTGTCGCCGGCGCTGACCGGGTCGCTGAAGTACTGCGGCGGCGCCGGGTACATCTCGTACCAGGCGGAGTAGACCGGGGAGCCGCTGGAGCAGTCGGCCTGGACGCCGGTCTGCTCGACGGTCTGCGAGCCGTAGCCGTCGATGCCGACCCAGGGCGCGAACAGGTCGTTGGTGGTGTTGCACTGCACGTCCGGCATGGTCCAGGAGCCCGAGACGCTCTGGAACCCGCTGCCCTGCGCGACGTAGCCGCCCCAGACACCGCCGTCGAAGCGGGGTCCGTGGCCGTAGTGGTGCGGGGCGTAGCCGTGCGCGGCGGCGCCGTGGCCGGCGGGCGCGGCGACGGCGGGGGACGCGGCCGCGGCGGCCGGGACGGCCAGCAGGGCGGCGAGCACCAGGCGGCCGGTGCGGGAAAGGGCCATGGGGGGCTCCTTCTGAGGGGGTGTGGGGTGCCGCCAAGCTTGCGGGCGCCCGCCTCGGCCGGGAAGGGAGCCGGCGGGACCGGAACCCGACATGGCGGGAACATGTCGATCGGTCAACCCCTTGATTTCGGCCACCCGGAGGCGCACAGTCGCTCTGTTGCCCAGGCGGTCCAGGATGCGAGGGAGGAAGCCGTGTCGGGGTCGGGCGTGCTCGCCGGATTCGGCCTCGGCGCGGTCGAGGAACAGCTCTACCTGCGGCTGCTCGGCACCCGGGCCGCCGATCCGCGGGAGCTGGCCGCCCGGTTGAACCTGCGCACCCCGGTCGTGGCCGCCGCGCTCGCCGCGCTCGCCGAGCAGGGGCTGGTGGAGCCCGGCGCGGCGGGGGAGTGGGCGGCGGTGCCGCCGGACGTCGCGCTGGAGGAGCTGGCGCTGCGGCGGGAGGTCGAACTGCGGCGCGCCCGGGGGCGGATCGGCGAGCTGACCCGCGCCTACCGGAAGGGCCGGGACGACGCCGGGGCGGACGGGCCGGTCGAGGTGATCTGCGGGCAGCGGTCGATCGCCGAGCTGTGGCGCACCCTGCAGCTGGGCGTGCGGGACCGGCTGCGGGTCCTGGACCGCCCGCCGTACATCCGCCGCACCGATCCGCGGACCGAACTGGCGCTGCTGGCCCGGGGGGTGACGACCCGGGTGGTGTACCACAGCCAGGTGCTGCGGGACGCCGACCGGCTGGCCGAGATCCACACCTTCGCCGCGGCCGGGGAACAGGCCCGGGTGCACATCGAACTACCGCTGAAACTGGCCCTGTTGGACGACCGGTGGGCCCTGCTGCCGGTCAGTGCGGGCACCGAGCTGCAGAGTGTGCTGCTGATCCGTTCCTCCACGCTGCTGGACGCGCTGGCCGGGCTGTTCGAGCTGTACTGGGCCCAGGCCGTGCGGCTGCCCGCCCCGCCGGAGGAGGGCGGCGCGCAGGAGAGCGCGGAGGACCGCCGCCACCGGCTGCTGCCGCTGCTGGCGGCCGGTCTCACCGACGAGTCGATCGCCCGCCAACTGGGCGTCTCCACCCGGACGGTGCAGCGCTGGGTCCGGGAGCTGATGGACCGCTTCGGCGCCCGCACCAGGTTCCAGGCGGGCATCCAGGCCGCCCGGGCGGAGCTGCTCTGACGCGGGCCGGGCGGGGAGCCGCTCCGACGCCGCTCGGGCGGACGTCAGAGCGCGGCGATGCTCCCCGGCGCCCGCTCCGCGCGGCTGAGGGCGCGCAGGACGTTCACCGGCCCGTGCCGCCACACCGCGAGCCGGGCCAGCAGGCCGACCACCGCCTCGGTGGCCTCCGGCGGGAGCTCGGGGGTCGGGACGCCCACGCTGACCGCCAGGTCGTCGCTGTGCACGGCCAGTTCCATCGTCCGGGTGGCCAGGAAGTCGTCGAGCGTGAGCGACCACGCCCCCCAGAACGGCAGGCGCACCGGCCTGCCGCCGTCCTGCGCCGCCAGCGCGCCCGTCAGCTCCGCGATCGCGGCGCCGACCTCCTCCGCCAGCGCGGCCGGCCCCTCGGCCGCGATCTCCTCGCCGCCCTCCCGCAGGCGCACGTTGATGTCCGCGTCGAGCGGGGCGCCGAGCCACTTCGACCGCTGGTAGTGCCCGAGCAGCGGGACGGTCTCCTCCACGGGCACCGGCCCGGCCAGGGCCGTCGGCAGGCACAGGATCTGGAAGGCCAGGTGGCCGGCCAGCCCGCTCACGCTGAACTCCGCCAGCGCGCTGGGCTGTTGCCAGGCGTCCGCGACCTCGGGGCGGCGCAGCAGCTGCTCGGCCGTACGGGCCACGGCCAGGAAATCCTCTTGGGCTCGGGTCATGGCTCAGCACCGTACCGCCTCCGGAGCGGGGCGCTTAGCGCTGAGCGAAGAACCGTCGTCGGCCTGTCGGACCGCGCCTAGGGTGGCGGGCATGACGGATGTTCGAACCGTGGACCTGCCCGACGTGACGCTCGCCTACCGGGTGAGCGGCCGGCCCGGCGGCCCGCCGCTGGTGCTGCTGCACGCGCTCGGCGAGCGCGCCGCCGACTGGGACGTCGTGCTGCCCGAACTCGCCCCCGGGCACCGGGTGTACGCACCCGACCTGCGCGGCCACGGCGACAGCGGCCGCACCGGTGAGTACGGCCTGCCGCAGATGCGCGACGACGTGCTCGCCCTCCTCGACGCCCTCGGCCTGGACCGGATCGACCTGGTCGGCCACTCGATGGGCGGCGCGGTCGCCCAGCTGGTCGCCCAGGCCGCACCGGAGCGCGTCGACCGGCTGGTCCTGGAGGAGGTCCCCGCGCTGCACCCGCGCCCGGCGAGCCCGCCCGCGGAGGGGGCGGACGAGCCGGCGCACTTCGACTGGGCGATGGTCCGGGCCGTCAAGGCGCAGCTGGACAGCCCGGACCGGGCCTGGCGGGAGGGCCTGTCCGCGATCACCGCCCGCACCCTGGCGGTCGCCGGCGGCCCGGCCAGCCACGTGCCGCAGGAGCGGATCGCCGAACTGGCCCGGCTGATCCCCGACTGCCGGCTGGTCACGATCGAGGCCGGTCACCTGGTGCACGTCACCGCGCCGGCCGAGTTCGTCGCCGCGGTGGCGCCGTTCCTCGCGCGGTAGGCCGGAGGACTCAGACGAAGAGCGGGATCGGGTTGAGGTCCTCGTACCGGGTCGGGGCGGCCAGCCGGCCCAGGCGGACCGGCACGTCGTAGAGCCGCCCCGGTGCGTAGCGGGCCCAGAAGTGCCGCAGCCCCGGGACGATCACCTTCACCACCGGCAGGCCGATGTCCGGGCGGGTCTGGTCGAGCACCAGCAGGTCCAGCCCGTGCCCGCGCAGCAGTTCCTCGACGGCGCGCAGGTCCTCGCGCAGGTCGGCGCGCGGGCGGTGGTCGAAGTCGGCGGGGGTGCGCGCCGCCCAGTCCGCGGCGGGCAGCAGGTACGGCTGGTCGGCCACCGTCGAGCCCTGCCACCACGAGGTCAGCTCCGGATCGCGCAGCCCGTACCCGGTACCGTCCGCGGTCACGGCCACCACGGCGGGCAGCAGCTGGTTCATCTCGGTGAGCGCGCGGCGCAGGGCCAGGGCCGGGTCGAAGTGGGCGCCGAAGCCGAACACGATGTCCTCGGCCGGCTTGTCGGTGCGGCGCGACAGCGCGACGAACACCGGGATGCCCAGATCGGCGGTGAGGTCGAGGGCCCACACCTCGCGGTCGACCGAGGCGTAGACGGAGACCAGCTCGGTCACCCATGGATCGGCGAACCGGGACAGGTCGACGCCGGGCTGGCGGGTGCGGTTGTACCACCACAGCGCGACGGCGTCCCGCTCGACCAGTTCCAGGAAGCCCTGCAGCACCGCGTCCTCGATGCAGCTCCCGGCCGCGTTGCCGTTGGAGTCGGCGTGCACGAAGCGGTTGCCCGCGACCGGCGGCACGCCCTCGTGCAGCCCGCCGTCGAAGTACAGCATCGCGGTCGGCAGCAGCCGCTGCCGCTGGTCGAGCACCGACCAGACCGGGGTCCAGTCGACCGGCACGTCCGGGTCGAAGGGCTCGGGCACCTGGTGGAAGGCCATCTGCCGGGCGTTCCACTCCTCGCGCCCGTCGTACTGGCGCGGGTCGAACAGCTGGCAGGCGTCGGGGTGCACGGCCTCCGGCCCGAGGGCGCCGAAGCGCTCCCGGATCCGGGGCTCGTCGCCCTGCAAGCTGCCCGAGTACCGTTCCAGAGCCTCGCACAGCGCCCCGACCTCGGCGTCCAGCGCGGTCACGCCCTTGCCGCCGCTGACGCCGCGCAGGCCGGCCCGCAGGCCCTTGAGCGTGCCGGAGCCCATCGCGAGGTTGCGCCCCGAGGTGAAGCCGTGCAGGAACTCCGGGCCGCGCCGCTCCGGCCGCAGCTCCTGGACCAGCCCGGTCACGGGGCTGACCAGGTGCCGGTAGCGGTCCAGCATCTGGCGGGGCGTCTGCGAGCGGTGCCCGCCACCGGCCCCGGCGACCTTGAGCCGGGAGGTGAAGGCGACCGGCCGCGCCACCTGCCGGGCGACCAGCCCCGGGTCGCCGCACTGCGGGCACTGCGGACGCTGCCGCACCTCGTGGTCGCGCCCGGCGAGGGTGACGCTGTTCAGGGTGTGGATCGCGGACTGGCCCGGGTGGCGCAGCCCGGCCAGCCACTTGGCCGCTTCCAGCGCGGCGAGGTGCAGGGCGGTGGCCCGGACGGCCGGGAGTACGGCGGTCGGGCGCGGGGCCGGGCCGTCGAGCCCGAGGGCGCGCCGCACCGGGAGCTCCGAGGCGCGGTGGGCGCGCAGCCGGTGGGCCAGGCAGTGCCAGCAGGGGCCCTCGCCGGGCCGCAGGACCGGGCCCACCCAGGGCTCGGCGGCGGCCGGCCGGACCAGCAGCCAGGGCCGGCCGGTGGCGCGGTGCTCGGCGTCGATCCGCGCCAGCTCGGGGGCGAGGTAGTCCTCGCAGACCACGAGGGTGAGGGCGGCGGCCTCGTCGGTGGGGTCGGTGACGGCCAGGCCGGCCTGGCGGCAGGCCTCGGCCATCGCGTCGCCCAGGCCGGTGCGGTCGGCCCCGGCGGTGGCCAGGACGGCCACCGAGGTGGCGGCCGTCCTGGCCCGGGCCTGTTCGCCGGGCAGCCCGGCGAGGTCCCAGTAGGCCTCCTGCGCGTGCTCGTCCGCGGTGCCCGGCCCGTCCGGACCGGGCGCGGACCGGCGCGCGAGGAGCCCCGCCCGGTCGAGCGCGCCGACCAGCGCCTCGACCTGGGCGGCCGGCACCCCGGGCGCCAACTCCCGCTGGACGGCGGCCAGATCGCGACTGCCGTCCAGCAGCGGGGCGACCGCGGCCACGTGCGCGCCCTGGAGCGCCAGCACCTCCCGCTCGGAGAGCAGGTAGGTGGCGTCGCCCGCGATCACCTCGGCGTGCAGGTGGCGCTTGAACCCGACGAGCTCCGTCACGCCGCGACGACCCCGACGCTCTCACCCTCCTGGGACGCCTGGTGACGCCAGCAGAAGTGGATGGTGTCGGCGGACTGGTCCAGGTTCTCGACGACCAGGACGGGCTGCTCGGTGGCGATGTGGTTCACGGTGTTCTTCCGGGTGGTGCGTACGGGGTGGAGGGGGTGGGGCTCAGGCCTCGGTGCGAGCGTCGCGGAGGCAGAAGTCGCAGAAGGAGGCCGCGTCGCCGGGCTGGTCGAGGTTCTCGATGACGAGCACGGGCTGCTCGGCGACGGCTTCGGTGGCGGCGATGTTCACGGGATCCCCCAGTGGTGCGGTGACGTCAGGTCATGCCGACCTGGCGGAGGGCAGTCTGTGTGGATCATCGCGGCCGCGTCAAGGCGGGCGCCGGGGGCCCGCTTCGGCACCCTCGGCTCACACCCCCCGCTCGGCGGGCAGCCGCCCGCTGCGCACCGCCGCGAGCAGGTCGGCGTGGTCGGCCTCGGTGCGGTCGGCGTAGGCGACGGCGAAGGTGGCGACGGCGTCGTCCAGGGTCTCGCCGCGGCCGCAGTAGCCGGCGAGCAGGCCGGGGTCGGCGGTGTGGGCGTGGGCGCGGGCGAGCAGGGCGCCGGTGATCCGGGCGTAGTCGTCGAGCTGGCCGGGCAGCAGCGCGGCCGGGTCGACGCTGCCCTTGCGGTTGCGGAACTGCCTTACCTGGTACGGGAGTCCGTCCACCGTGGTCCAGCCGAGCAGGGTGTCGCTGACGACCTGCATGTGCTTCTGGCCGAGCACCACCCGCCGGCCCTCGTGGTCGACCGGCCCGACGCCGGTGAGGTGCGGCAGCAGCACCGACGGGCGGGCCTCCTTGACCTGCAGCACGAGCGGCTGGTCGCGGTGGTCGGTGAGCAGCACGACGTACGAGCGGGTGCCGACGCTGCCGGTGCCGACGACCCGGAAGGCGACGTCCTGCACCCGGTGGCGGGCGAGCAGGGTGCGCACCTCGGCGGGCACGGTCGCCACGTACGGGCCGAGCGCCTCGGCGACGGCGCGGGCGGTGGCGTCGGAGACCTCGGTGAGCACCGGCGGAGCGGCGGTGAAGCGCCAACCGCCGTCCGCCGTCCGGATGGTGCTGCGGGCGGCGAACCGGGCGCTGGTGTTGCCGAGCGCCTTCGCGCCGACCTTTTGCAGCACCTCGGCGAGGTCGTGCGCCTCGGCGAAGGAGACCAACTGCTCGTCGGCGACGGCGTTCCAGGCGTCCAGCGCGGGCAGCTTGGCGAGGGTGCGCATGGTGCGGCGGTAGGAGCCGGCCGCGTGCTGGGCGGCCTCGCGGGCGATCGCCTCGCTCGCACCGGTCTCGCGCCCGGCGAGGACGAGGCTGGCGGCGAGCCGCTTGAGGTCCCACTCCCAGGGGCCGGGCACCGTCTCGTCGAAGTCGTTGATGTCCATGACGAGTTGGCCGCGGGCGTCGCCGTACAGGCCGAAGTTGGCGGCGTGCGCGTCGCCGCACAGCTGGGCGCCGACCCCGGTGGCGGGCGTGCCCGCGAGGTCGGCGGCCATCAGCCCGGCGGAGCCGCGCAGGAAGGCGAACGGGGTGGCGGCCATCCGGCCGATCCGGATCGGCACCAGGCCGGCGAGCCGGCCCGCGTTGGAGGCCTCGATCGCCTCCACGGCGGTCGGCCGGCCGGGGGCGGGCGTGAACCGGGCGTGCCGTTCCCGGGGCACCCGGTCCCGCAGCGCCTTGCCGCGTTCCCGGGCCCGCCGGGCCCGGCCGTCCTCGCCGGTCGCGAAACCGGTGACCGCGAAGTGCCGCCGTGCCGTGCCCTGCTGGTTGCCGCTCACCTTGTCCGTCACAACTCCCCACCCATCCGTTCGGTTCGACGACGGCCCGTGACCTGGACGGATCGTTGATCGCGCCCGCTCATCGGGGGAGTGACGTCCGGGGCGCCGCGGTGGTTCCCGGGGTGGGGGGGGCCCGGGCGGGGCGGCCCCCCCCCCCCCCGCGGGGGTGGGGGGGGGGGGGGGGCGCCGGGGGCGGGGGGCGGGGCCGGGTGCCCCCCCGCCGCGCCCC
>NZ_JBMVFA010000012.1:16746-217502 GCF_049543595.1 Kitasatospora sp. NPDC094028
CCCCACCCTGTTGGTGGCGCCGCCGCCCGGTCACTTGTCGTTTTTTTTCCGCGCCCCGGGGGGGGGGGGGCCCGGGCCCGGGGGGGGCCGGGGGGGGGGGCGGGGGGGGGCGGCCCGGGGCGGGCCCGCCCCACCCCGATCAGGCTGACGGATCGTCAGAGTGGCAGCAGCTCGGGCCGCTTGGCCTCGACGTGGTCCCCGGAGGACTCGCCGCGCAGGCGCCGGCCGACCCAGGGGATGAGGTGCTCGCGGGCCCACTGGATGTTCTCCCGCCGCTGGTCGGCGGGGGACAGCACGGGCACCGCGGGCCACGGGGCCTCCGGGTCCTGCTCGGTGTACAGGCCGAGCGAGCGGGCGGCCAGCAGGGCGACCCGCTGGTGGCCCTCCGGGGACAGGTGGAGCCGGTCCTCGCTCCAGGCCTGGCGGTCCTGCACCGAGCGCAGCGACCACAGGTCGGCGACCTTGCAGTCGTAGCGGTCGGCGACGGCCCGCATGTGCCCGTTGTAGGTGGCGATCTTCCCGCGCAGGTGCTTGAGCAGCGTCATCTCGCGGGTGTCGAAGCCGGTGCAGATCAGCACCGTCCCGGCGCTGGCGGCGAGTCGGGCGACGGCGGACTCGAAGCGCTCGGCCACCTCGTCGGGGTCGCTGCCGGGGCGCAGGATGTCGTTGCCGCCGGCGCAGAAGGTGACCAGGTCGGGCCGGAGGCGCTCGACCTGCGGCACCTGCTCGGCGACGATCTGGTCCAGCAGCCGGCCGCGCACGGCCAGGTTGGCGTAGCGGAACTGGTCCTGCGGCCGTCCGGCGGCGAGCAGCCCGGCGAGCCGGTCGGCCCAGCCGGCGAAGGCGCCGCCGACACCGGGGTCGTTCAGGCCCTCGGTGAAGCTGTCGCCGAGCGCGGCGTAGGAACTGAGGTCAAGGGTCTCCTGGAGGTGCGGCATGAAAGAGATGGTTCACCCAATCAAGTGACCTACGCCACCGTAGGTGACCCTGGCGGAACGTGAGATGGACCACGTACCCTCTGCGGCCCCTGCCCGGTGGTGCGGCCGGCCCGGCCGTGCGCCGGGGCCCGCGCCGGGTGCGCGGGGGGTTGCGCCCGGCGGGGGCGCTCGCGCGGGTGTGCGAACGCCGGCGCCGGGGCAGCCGCCCCTGGAACGGATCGAAACCCGAACTCTCCACTCCCAAGGACGGTTGAGGACATGCCCAGCCAGACCCCGGAGCGCACCGCCCGGCCGCGGCGCTACCTGATGTGCCGGCCGACCCACTTCACCGTGAACTACGCCATCAACCCCTGGATGGACCCGGCGCAGCCCACCGACACCGCGCTCGCCGTCCGCCAGTGGGAGGAGCTGTACCGGACGTACCGCCGCTTCGGCCACACCGTCGAGCTGATCGAGCCGGTGCCCGGCCTGCCCGACATGGTGTACGCCGCCAACGGCGCGACGGTGCTGGACGGCCGCGCGCTGGTGGCGAGCTTCCGCCACCCGGAGCGCGCCGCCGAGTCCGAGGCCTACCAGGCCTGGTTCCGCGCGCGCGGCTACCGCGAGGTGCGCCGGGCCGGGCACGTCAACGAGGGCGAGGGCGACCACCTGGTGGCGGGCGGCCGGGTGCTCGCGGGGACGGGCTTTCGCACCTCGCGGGCCGCGCACGCGGAGGCCGCCCGGATGTTCGGTGTCCCGGTGATCAGCCTGACCCTGGTCGACCCGCGCTTCTACCACCTGGACACCGCGCTCGCGGTGCTCTCCGACGACCACGTCATGTACTACCCGGAGGCCTTCGACGCGGACGGCCGGGCGGCGCTGCGCACCCTGTTCCCGGACGCGATCCTCGCCGACCGGGAGGACGCCGAGGCGTTCGGGCTGAACGCGGTCTCGGACGGCCGCCGGGTGCTGCTGCCCGAGGCGGCGAAGAACCTCGCGGGCCGCCTCGCCGAGCACGGCTACCAGCCCGTCCCGGTGGACGTCTCCGAGCTGCTGAAGGGCGGCGGCGGCGCGAAGTGCTGCACCCTGGAGCTCAGGCCGGAGCTCGGGCCGTGATCACGAGGGGGTGACCAGCAGCACCTCCAGGGTGCGCGGCCCGTGCACCCCCTCGACCCGGTCGAGTTCGATGTCGCTGGTCGCGGACGGCCCCGAGATCCAGGTCTGCGGCCGCCCCGGGTCCAGGCGCGGCAGCGCGAGCGGCACCGAGGCGACGACCTGCCCGGGCGACCGGACCACGCACAGGTGGTGGTCGGGGACGAGGGTGAGCAGCCGGCGGCCCTGCCCGGGGCCCGCGTCGAGCACGATCGTGCCGGTCTCGGCGATCGCGAGGGCGCAGCCGGTGAGCACGCTGTCCACGGCGTCGAGCCGGGCGGCGGTGAGCGTGCCGTCGTCCGGCACCCGCTCGACGCCGGGGGCGTCCGCGAGCCACCCGGCCGGCAGGTCGGCCGGCACGGCGACCGTGCGGCTGCCGCGCTTCGCCAGCAACCCGGCGATCAGGGTGGGCAGTTCGGCCTCCGTGCAGCGGTGCACCAGGGCCCGGTAGTCGGCCAGGTTGTGGTGCAGCAGGTCGAGCAGCGCGGCCGGGTCGTCCGCCGGGCCGTGCGCGGTCGAGTACCGGCGTTCCAGGGGCGGTTCGGCCGTGTCGCGGACGTCCGCGAGCGCGGCCCGGATCCGGCCGAGGATCGACTCCCGTGCGTTCATGTCCGGTTCCTCCGCCACCAGTCGCGGAACGGTTCGGCCGGGACCTCCGGCAGGTCCCGGCTGTCGGTCCAGGCCCGGCCGGGCCCGGGCAGCCGGCGCGGGTGCAGGGCGCGGGTGCGCCCGGCCAGCCGTTCGGCGGCGGCGAGCGCCGCCGGGTGGTCCAGCACGTACCCGGCGGCGGCGATCGCCGCCCGTTCCAGCCGGTGCCCGGCGCCGCCCTGCTCGGCGACCCGCTCGCGCAGGTGCACCAGCACCTCGGGGATGTCGATGGCGACCGGGCACACCTCGTAGCAGGCCCCGCACAGCGAGGAGGCGTACGGCAGCGAGGCGTCCACCGCGCTCGCGGTGCCGTGGAGTTGGGGCGTCAGGATGGCGCCGATCGGGCCCGGGTAGACGGAGCCGTAGGCGTGCCCGCCGGCCCGCTCGTACACCGGGCAGACGTTGAGGCAGGCGGAGCAGCGGATGCAGCGCAGCGCCTGGCGGCCGACCCGGTCGGCGAGCGCGGCGGTGCGGCCGTTGTCGAGCAGCACCAGGTGGAACTCGGTCGGGCCGTCGCCGTCGGAAGCTCCCGCCCCGGTCCCCGCCCCCGCCCCCGTCCCCGTCCAGAGCGAGGTGTACGGGTTCATCCGCTCGGCGGTGGAGGAACGGGGGAGCAGTTGGAGGAAGACCTCCAGGTCCCGCCAGCTCGGCACCACCTTCTCGATGCCGACCACGGAGATCAGCGTGCGCGGCAGGGTGAGGCACATCCGGCCGTTGCCCTCGGACTCGACGACGACCAGGGTGCCGGTCTCGGCGACCATGAAGTTGGCGCCGGAGACGGCGACCCGGGCCCGCAGGAACTTCTCCCGCAGGTGCAGCCGGGCGGCCTCGGCGAGTTCGGCGGGGGAGTCGGTCAGGCCCTCGGGCGCGGGGCGGCCCCAGGCGGCCATCCGTTCGGCGAAGATCTCCCGGATCTCGGCCCGGTTGCGGTGGATGGCCGGCACCAGGATGTGCGAGGGCCGGTCCTCGCCCAACTGGACGATCAGTTCGGCGAGATCGGTCTCGTAGGCGGTGATGCCCTCGGCGGCGAGGGCCTCGTTCAGCCCGATCTCCTGGGTGGCCATCGACTTGACCTTGACGACCTCCGTCTCGCCGGTGGCGTGCACCAGCCCGGCGACGATCCGGTTGGCCTCCTCGGCGTCGCCCGCCCAGTGCACGGTGCCCCCGGCCGCCGTGACGGCCTCCTCCAACTGCACCAGGTAGCGGTCGAGATGGCGCAGCGTGTGGTCCTTGATCGCCTTGCCGGCGGCGCGCAGCTCGGCCCAGTCGTCGAGTTCGGCGACGGCGGCGGCCCGCTTGTCCCGGATGGTGTGGGTGGCGTGCCGCAGGTTGGCGCGCAGCCGCTCGTCCCGGACGGCGCCGGCGGCGGCCTGCGGGAAGGCGGGCAGGCCGAGGAACGTGGCGCTCATGCGGGCCTCCAGGGGTGTTCCTCGGTGCTGGCCAGGATCTCGGCGAGGTGGACGGGCCGCAGCGGTGCGCCCTGCCGGGTGATCATCCCGCCGAGGTGGAGCAGGCAGGAGTTGTCGGCGCCGCACAGCACCCGGGCGCCGGTGCCGAGCGCGTTCGCGATCTTGTCCTCGCCCATCGCGGCGGAGACGGCCGCGTTCTTGACGGCGAAGGTGCCGCCGAAGCCGCAGCACTCGTCGGCGCCGGGCAGTTCCCGCAGTTCCAGGCCCCGGACGGCCCGCAGCAGGCGCAGCGGCCGTTCGCCGAGGCCGAGCAGTCGCAGGCCGTGGCAGGACGGGTGGTAGGTGACGGTGTGCGGGAAGTACGCGCCGACGTCCTCGACGCCGAGCACTTCGGTGAGGAACTCGGTGAGTTCGTACGTCCGGGGCGCCAGGTCGGCGGCCGCTTCGGCGAGGGCGTTCCCGCGCCGCTCGGCGGCGGCCAGGGCCCCGATCCGCGGGTAGTTGTCGCGGACCATCGCCACGCAGGAGCCCGAGGGCGTCACCACGTGGTCGTACCCGGCGAAGGCCTCGGCGGTGCGGCGGACCAGCGGTTCGCAGGCCCGCCGGTAGCCGGTGTTGTACTGCGGCTGCCCGCAGCAGGTCTGCCCGGCGGGGAAGTCGACGTCCACGCCGAGGCGTTCGAGCAGCCGGACGGTGGCCACGGCCGTCCCCGGGAACAGCGCGTCGTTGACGCAGGTGGCGAACAGCGCGACCCGCAATCGGGGCTCCCTCCGGTCGACTCGTGCCACTGAGGCACCGGTTCGCCCGCGATCGTAGCGAGCGGACCGGTGCCTGCGGGGGAAAACGGGTCTCAGACCAGCCAGAGGTCCGGCCCGAACACCTCGTAGTGGATGGCGGCGGCGGGGACGCCCGCCGTCAGCAGCTGCTCGCGGACGTTCTTGAGGAAGGGCAGCGGCCCGCACAGGTAGGCGGTGGTGCCGGCCGGGACCTCGACGGTCGACAGGTCGACCAGGCCGGTGCGCTCGGCCGGCCAGGAGCCGAGCGGCTGCTCGTAGAAGACGTGCGCGACGGCGTCGGGCAGCTGGGCGGTCAGCTGCGCCAGGTCGGCGCGGAAGGCGTGGCCGAGCTGGTCGCGGTCGCCGTGCACGGAGATCACCCGGCGGGTGGAGCCGGTGGCGGCGAGGTGGGCGAGCATCGCGGTCATCGGGCTGTTGCCGATGCCGGCGGAGGCGAGCAGGACCGGGCCGTCGCCCTCGGCGAGCGAGATGTCGCCCAGCGGCGGGGCCAGTTCGACGGTGTCGCCGGTGTGCAGGTGCTCGTACAGGTGGGTGGAGACCTCGCCGCCGGCCTCGCGCTTGACGCTGAAGCGCAGCGCGCCGTCGGCCGTGCCGGACAGGCTGTACTGGCGGATCTGGTGGGCGCCGTCCGCGAGTTCGGTGCGCACCGACACGTACTGGCCGGGGCGGGCGGCCGGGACGGGGCCGCCGTCGGCGGGGCGGACGACGTAGCTGGTGACGGCCTCGGTCTCCTGGTGGCGGGTGACGACGGTGTAGGGGCGCCACAGGTCGGCCGGGTCGCCGCCGGCGGCCGCCTCGGTGCGCAGCCGGCCCTCGACGGCGATCAGCCCGTTGGCCATCAGCCAGTAGACCTCGTCCCAGGCGGCCGCGACCTCGGGGGTGACGGCCGCGCCGAGCACCTCGACGATGGCGGCGAACAGGTGCTCGTGGACGATCTTGTACTGGTCGTCGGCGATGCCGACCGAGACGTGCTTGTGGGCGATGCGCGCCAGCATCGCGTCCGGCCGCTGGTCGGGGTGGGCGATCAGCGCGCTCGCGAAGGCGGCTATCGAGCCGGCCAGCGCCTCGCGCTGGGTGCCGTTGGCCTGGTTGCCCCGGTTGAACAGGTCGCGCAGCAGCTCCGGGTGCGCGGCGAACAGCCGGTCGTAGAAGCGCGGGGTGATGTCACCGATCGCGGCGCCCACGACGGGCAGGGTGGCCTCGATGACCTCGGCGGACTTCGCGGACAGCATCAGACGACTCCTCATCGGTATTTCAGATTCGCATTAAAGGGCGCGGTGGATGACCGGTCGCCCCGGGGGTGCGGGATCAGTCGGCGGGTCGGGCGGTGAGGCCGAGCAGCACCGGCCCGGTGGGCGGGGCCACCAGGTCGTCGATGCAGAGCGGGTCGAGCGAGGCGAAGAACGCCTCCTGGGCGCCCCGCAGGGCCCCGCGCAGCCGGCACGCGGCCCGCAGCGGGCAGGGCGGGTCGTCCTCGCAGCCGACCACGTCGCCGACCCCCTCCAGCTCGCGGAGCAGCAGCCCCAGTGAGCCGGTCCGGCCGGCGAAGGTGAGCGTCAGCCCGCCGCCGCGACCGCGCCGGGCCTCCACCACCCCGAGGTGCTGCAGCCGGCTGACCACCTTCGCCGCGTGGGTGTACGGCACGCCGACCGACTCGGCCACCTCGCGGGTGGTCGGGTGGTCGCCCTCCTTCAGGACGGCCAGTCGCATGGCGATCCGGAGGGCGATGTCGGTGCTCTTGGTCAGCCTCACGTTCGGAACGCTATCGAATGCGACTCCACGACTCCAATTTCCTGCACGCCTGGTTCCGAAGCTGATCGGATCCGGTCGAACGGCGGCCCGCCCGGATGAAACGTCCGGACTGGACGAAACGTCCGAGCCGGACGTACAGTCCGAAGCATGAGTGAGGAATCCGCCGACCCCCGCGTGCGCACCTGGGCCCCGGTCTGCCGCGCGGTCGCGCTGCTGCTCGGCCCGTACGCCGAGGTCGTCCTGCACGACCCGGACACCGACCGGGTCCTGGCGATCTGGAACCCGATGGGCTCGCGCGCGCCGGGCGACCCCTCGCTGCTGGGCGAGCTGGACGGGCTGGACCCGTCCGCGCGGGACGTGTTCGGTCCGTACGAGAAGGTGCTCGCGGACGGGCGGCGGCTGTCCTCGGTCAGCGCCGTGCTGCGCGAGCCGGACGGGAAGGCCGTCGCGGTGCTGTGCGTCAACCTCGACCGCACACCGCTGGAGCAGGCGGCCGCCGTGCTGTCCGCGTTCGGCGCCCCGACGACGCCCCGGCCGGAGCCGCTGTTCGAGCAGGACTGGAACGAGCGCGTCCAGCACGTCGTCGGCGGGTACGTGCGCGAGTCCGGCCGCCCCGTCGAGCGGCTGACCCGCGCCGACCGGCTGGCCGTCCTGGCCCGGCTGGAGGAGGCCGGGGTCTTCGCCGTACGCCGCGCCACCCCCGTCGTCGCCGCCGCCCTGCGGGTCTCCCGCTCCACCCTCTACGGCCTGCTGGCCGAACTCCGCACTCCCGGCACGAAGGACCACACGCCATGACCCGCCTGCCCGACTTCCGGCTCGAAACCTACTTCTCCCGCTGGGAGTTCACCGCCCGGCACCACCTCACCGCCTCCGACGCGCAGACCATGACCATGGCCGACCTCCTCGCGCTGGCCGGCCCCGAGGACCGCGAGGCCTGGGACACCCTCAGCCTCGGCTACACCGAGACCTTCGGCGACCCGGTCCTGCGCCGGGCGATCGCCGGCATGTACGAGCAGGTCGACGCCGACGACGTGGTCTGCTTCGGCGGGGCGCAGGAGGGCCTCAACCTCGCCATGCAGGTGCTGCTCGAACCCGGCGACCACGCCGTGGTGCTCACCCCCAACTACCAGTCCGCCGAGACCATCCCGCTCTCCCTCTGCGAGGTCACCGGCGTCGCGCTGGACGAGGACGACGACTGGGCGCTCGACCTCGACGCCGTCGAGGCGGCGCTGCGCCCGAACACCAGGGTGCTGTCCGTCAACTTCCCGAACAACCCCACCGGCAAGCTGATCGACGCCGCCGACTTCACCCGCCTCGTCGAGCTGTGCGAGGAACGCGGCATCCGGCTGTTCTCGGACGAGGTCTACCGCGGCCTGGAGCGCGACCCGGCCCGCGCCCTGCCGCAGGCCGCCGACCTCTCCGCGCGCGCCCTCTCGCTCAACGTCACCTCCAAGTCGCTCGGCCTGCCCGGCCTGCGGATCGGCTGGATCGCCTGCCGGGACGGGGAGTTGCGCTCCCGGTTGGAGCGGGCCAAGCACTACACCACGATCTGCAACTCGGCGCCGAGCGAGGTGCTGGCCCGGATCGCGATCACCGCCCGGGAGCGGATCTGGGCGCGCAACCGCGCCGTCATCACCGAGAACCTGCCGCAGTTCGACGCGTTCTTCGCGGAGTTCGCCGACCTGTTCGACTGGCGCGCCCCCGACGCCGGCTGCGTCGCCTACCCCCGCTACCTCGGCCCGGACGGCGTCGAGACCTTCTGCACCGACCTGGTCCAGCAGGCCGGCGTCCTCCTGCTGCCCGCGAGCATGTACCGCTCCGAGCTGACGCCCTCGCCCGCCGACCGCTTCCGCATCGGCATCGGCCGCCGCGACCCGGCCCCGGCACTGGAGGCCTTCGCCGCCTGGCTCCGCAAGCGCTGACCGGGCCGGAACCACGACCCGGTGAACTCCGGTGCGCGGCAGCCGCGTTCCGTCCGAGCGTGCCGGGGACCGCGACAGCCGCAGGTCGGGTGACCTGCGGCTGTCGTGAGGGGGCCGGGGAGGCTCAGAGCCTCTGCCAGGCCGGCTTGGCGGCGTAGGTGTCGCGGAAGTAGTCGGCGAGCTTGAGCTTCGAGGCGGCGGCCTCGTCGACCACCACGGTGGCGTGCTGGTGCAGCTGCAGCGCGGAGGCGGGGACGGCGGCGGCGAGCGGGCCCTCCACGGCGAGGGCGACGGCGTCGGCCTTGGCCGCGCCGGTGGCGAGCAGCACCAGGTGGCGGGCCTCCAGGATGGTGCCGATGCCCTGGGTGATGACGTGGTGCGGCACCTCGTCGAGGCTGTCGAAGAAGCGCGCGTTGTCCTCGCGGGTCTGCCGGGTCAGGGTCTTGATCCGGGTGCGGGAGGAGAGCGAGGAGCAGGGCTCGTTGAAGCCGATGTGCCCGTCGGTGCCGATGCCGAGCAGCTGGAGGTCGACGCCGCCGGCCTCGGCCAGCGCGCGGTCGTAGGCGGTGGCGGCGGCCGCGATGTCGGCGGCGTTGCCGTCCGGGCCGAGGAAGGAGGCCTCGGTCAGGCCGAGCGGCTCGACGACCTCGCGCAGCACGACCGAGCGGTACGACTCGGGGTGGCCGGCGGGCAGGCCGACGTACTCGTCCAGCTGGCAGATCCGGGCCCGGGAGGCGTCCAGCCGGCCGTCGCCGACCCGTGCGGCCAGGGACTGGTAGATCGGCAGCGGCGTGGAGCCGGTGGCCACGCCGAGCAGCGCGTCGGGCTTGTCGGTCAGCAGATCGGTGATCGCCGCGGCGATGAGTTCGCCGGCCGCTGCGGGGTCAGGGACGATCACGATTTCCATACTGGCTCCACCGTTCTGGGGCGTGGCTGAAGGTCTAGACCTCCGAGGTCTAGACCAGTTTGCCGTGAACGGGGGCCCCAGGTCCACCCGGGTCCGGTGGTCGGACGTTCGCGGCGCTCCCGGCGTTCTCCCTGGTGGCGCGGTGTGCGGCGAACCGGTCGCGGCGGCCGGCCGGCCCGGGTGGGTGGGCCGGCCGCCGGGTTGCGGGCTCCGGCGGCCGGCCCTGGGGGAGGGGGCACAGCCGCCCCCGGTCCGCGGGTGTTCTCAACCGGCTTGCGGTCAGAACGGGTTGGTACAGGTGGTGACCTGCCGCTCGGCCTCGAAGGCCGGGCCGGCGGTCGCGCAGACGATCCGCGGGCCGGTGGCGGTGACGCGCGGGGTCACGGCCTCGGCCGAGCCGTACCGGACGGTGGTCGCGGAGGCGACGGCCTCCCACGGGCTGCCCCAGGCGGCCTGGGTGCGGATCTCGACCCGGACGACGGTCAACTGGTTCGGATCGGCGCTCACCCGGGCGACGCCGACGATGCCCTCGCCGTCCGCCTCGTGCGAGAGGCACGGGTGGTTGACCATCGCGGTGCAGGCCGTGGTGCCGGGCAGGGCGGTGGCGGTGGCGGCCGTGGCCGGGGTGGCGGCCAGTCCGGCTATCCCTGCCACCGTCAGCATCACGGCTGCGATCCGAGCGCGCATGTTATGAACCTCCTTGGAAACGAAGGGAATCTCACTCCTTGGGATGAGTCTTACACGGGGAGTGCGCGAATGCCCACTGTGTGTTGCGTCACACCCATGGTGACGGTTCAACTACATCCTGCAACCGTTCTCCGGATGTTCGGCATGCGGACAACTCGACGCCCGGCCGGTGATCGGTTCGTCTGCGTGCGGTCGCCCTCCGGCGGTTGCCGTTCATCGGACGACCGTGCGAGCGCGGGGCCCGAAACCGGCCAACCTGCCGCACCCTCCGGAGCGGACGGACGAAACAGGATGAGTTGTCCCACATCCCCACGAATCACGGCGCGGGCACCCGGATGACGGCCCCCCGGTCTGGGATCCTCGGGCGCATGATCACGAAGCTCCGCGCGGCCGCCGCGCAATGGACCGTCGTCGTTCCGGTGGTGTCGTTCGTCGTCCTCGTCCTGACCTGGCACGAAGACCTGCCCGGCTGGGTGGTGGGCGTGGTCGCCTGCTTCCTGATCGCGGCCGTGCTGTCCGCCGTGCACCACGCCGAGATCATCGCGCACTGGTCGGGGGAGCCGTACGGATCACTGGTGCTCGCGGTCGCGGTCACCGTGATCGAAGTCGCGCTGATCGTGACGCTGATGGCGGACGGTGGCGGAAAGTCCTCCACCCTCGCCCGCGACACCGTCTTCGCCGCCCTCATGATCACCTGCAACGGGATCCTCGGCCTGTCCATCCTGGTCTCGGCGATCAAGTACCGCACGGCGGTGTTCAACGCCGAGGGCACCGGCGCCGCCCTCGCCTGCATCGCCGCCCTCGCCACGCTCAGCCTGGTGCTGCCCACCTTCACCACCAGCTCGCCCGGCCCGCAGTTCTCGACCACCCAGCTCGCCTACGCCGCCACCGCCTCGCTCGTGGTGTACGGGCTGTTCGTCGCCACCCAGACCGTCCGGCACCGGGACTACTTCCTGTCCGTCACCCCCGAGGGCAGGGTGCTCGACGAGGAGGACCACGTCAGCCCGCCCACCCTGCGGGCCGCCGGCGTCAGCCTGCTGCTGCTCGGCATCGCCCTGGTCGCGGTGGTCGGCCTGGCCAAGGCCGTCTCGCCGACCATCGAGTCCGCCGTCGCCGACGCCGGGCTGCCGCAGGCCGTCGTCGGCGTGGTGATCGCCATGATGGTGCTGCTCCCGGAGACCATCGCGGCGCTGCGCGCGGCCGTCCGCAACCGGGTGCAGACCAGCCTCAACCTGGCCCTCGGCTCGGCCCTGGCCAGCATCGGCCTCACCATCCCGGCCGTGGCCGTCGCCTCCGCCTGGCTCCCCGGCCCGCTCGTCCTCGGCCTCGACCCGGCGCACATGGTGCTGCTCACCCTGACCGTGGTGCTCGGCACCCTCACCGTCATCCCGCGCCGGGCCACCCCGCTGCAGGGCGCCGTGCACCTGGCGGTGCTGGCGGGCTATGTGGTGCTGGCCTTGAACCCCTGATGGCGCCGCGCCCGTAGAGGAGAACGGAGAGCCCCTGGCCGGCCGCACGTGTGCGGGGCCAGGGGCTCAGTGGTGTCCCGGTTCTCCGGTGGCGCCACGGCTCAGACGCGGCGCCGTTCGGACCCGGGAGCCCGGCGCGTCAGGGAGGTGACGCGTCAGGAGGCGGTGCGGCGACGGCGGGTGTAGACCACCGTGCCCGCGCCGGCGGCCAGCAGCACGGTGCCGGCGCCCGCGTACAGCAGGGTGCCGTCGCTGCCGGTGGAGGCCAGCTTCTTGCCGTCCGAGATCGGGGTCACGGTCGGCACGGGCAGCTCGGCGGCCTTGGCCAGCGGCTGGTTCGGGTTGATCTCGGTGCCCGCCGGCGGGGTGGTCACCGGGACGGTGCCGGTCGGCTTGGTGGACGGGCCGGGCGTCGGGGCGCCGGTGGGCGCGCCGGTGGCGGGCGTGGTCGGCGCCGGGGTCGACGTCGCGGGGGTGGTCGGCTCCGTGGTCGGCTCGCCGGTCGGCGCCGGGGTGGTCGGCTCCGGGGTGCCGGTCGGCGTGGCGGTCGGCGCCGGGGTCTGCGACGGCGTGGTGGTGGGGGTCGGAGCCGCCGTGGGGGTCTTGGTCGGCGTGGGGGCGACGGTCGGCGTGCCGGACGGCGTCACGGTGGCGGACGGGGTCGGCGCGCCGGTCGGCGTCGGGGCGACGGTCGGGGTCGCGGACGGCGTCACCGTGGCCGAGGGGGTGCCGGTCGGCGTCCCGGTCGGCTTCGGGGTCTCGGCGCCGCAGTCGACCTTGAAGACCTTGTGCTTGGGGTTGTTGAGCTCCGGGGTCGCCGGCAGCTCGCCGTCGACCAGCTCGACGGACTGCCAGTACAGCTTGTACTGACCGTCCGGCAGGTGGATGTCCTCGGTGCGGACGTGCCCGTCCGCCAGGACCGGCAGCTGGCCGTACGCGACGGCGTACTCCTTGCCGTGGTCCTTCTTCGTGATGACCCAGAGCACGTCCTGGTTCGGGTCGAAGCCGAAGGAGTCCAGGTAGAACGAGCAGACCTTGGGCTCGTTGCGAGTGTCCTCCTGGCCGGTGCCGGAGTCGTGGATCTTCACGGTGCCGTTGTTGCCGGGGGCGCCCTTGCCGTTGCCGCCCGCGACGGCGTGGGCGGCGGGGGCGAGCAGCAGCAGCGCGGCGGCGGTCGGGGCGGCCACCAGGGAGCGTGCGGCGGTGGAGCGGAGGTGCATGGGTCTTCCATCGGGTACGGCAGGCCGGGACGAGCCTGGGCGGAAGGAGGGGGAGCCCCGGGCGTGCGGTCCTGCCGGGAGGCCGGCGCCGAACGACGGGAAGGGCACACAAGTTCCCGCAGTCGAACAATGTGGCGCAAGTGGCGTTTGGCCGGATTGTTTCGTTATGGCCGATTTGTTGCGAACAGTCCGCCACAACGATCCGATCACCCGGTTGTGTGCGAAACGTGCCCGTCGTGGGCACTTCAAGCGCATCCGGCCCGGGTGGCCGGTATTGGCCGGTCCGCGCCGCCGGTCCGCGTGTCGGGGGAGCGGTCCGGCGTCGCCGTTCTCTATCGTCCGTCTGGGACCGCCGAGCCCCCTGGTGCCGCTGTGGCGCGGCCGGCCCGTCCTCGCCCACCCAGCCCAGCCGACCCGCGGGAGTGCGCATTGCCCGGTCCAGAGCAGCCCGGTCCTGAGCAGGCGCCCGCCCCGGCCGCCCGGACGGCGGAGGAGGCCGACGTCATCGTGGTCGGCGCCGGCCCGTCCGGCTCCACCGCCGCCTACCACCTCGCCCGCGCCGGCCTGGACGTCCTGCTGCTGGAGAAGTCCGCCTTCCCCCGCGAGAAGGTCTGCGGCGACGGCCTCACCCCGCGCGCCGTCAAGCAGCTGACCGACATGGGCATCGACGTCTCCGAATCCGCCGGCTGGCTCCACAACAAGGGGCTGCGCCTCGTCGCCGGCCACCGCCGGCTGGAGTTCGACTGGCCCGACCTGTCCGCCTACCCCCCGTACGGACTCGTCCGCCGCCGCGCCGACTTCGACGAACTGCTCGCCCGCCGGGCCGCCTCGGCCGGCGCCCGGCTGATCGAACGCGCCAACGTGGCGGGCCCGTTGACCGACGAGCGGACCGGCCGCATCACCGGCGTCACCGCCCGGCTCGGCGAGGACCGCGAGCCCGCCGAGTACCGCGCCCCGCTCGTCCTCGCCGCCGACGGCAACTCCACCCGCCTCTCCGTCGCGATGAACCGCCACCGGCGCACCGACCGCGCCATGGGCGTCGCCTACCGCACCTACATCAAGACCCCGCGCCACGACGACCGCTACCTCGAAGCCTGGCTCGACCTGTACGACCCCACCGCGCACTCCCGCCGACGCCTCCTGCCCGGCTACGCCTGGGTGTTCGGCATGGGCGACGGCACCGCCAACGTCGGCCTCGGCGTCCTCGACACCGCCGGCGTCGACCTCGACTGGCGCGACCTGCTGCGCCGCTGGTGCGACCGGCTCCCGCCCGAGTACGGCTACACCCCCGAGGCCGTCACCGAACCCATCCGCGGCTCCGCCCTGCCCATGGGCCTCAACCGTGAACCCCACTACGCGGACGGCCTGTTGCTGATCGGCGACGCCGGCGGCACGGTCAGCCCCGCCACCGGCGAGGGCATCGCCTACGCCATGGAATCCGGCCGCTTCGCCGCCGAGACCGCCGTCCAGGCGCTCGCCCGACGCACCGACCGCGGCCGCGAACTCGCCCTGCGGGCCTACCCGCAGGCCCTGCGCTCCGCCTACGCCGGCTACTTCGCGCTCGGCCGGCTCGCCGCCGACCTGCTCGGCCGCCCCCGGCTGCTCGGCGCGGCCGGCGCCGCCGGGCTCGGCAACCCGGCGCTGCTCAAGGTCGCCTTCCGGCTCATGGTCAACCTCACCGAGCCCAACTCCAAGGACGCCCTCGACCGGCTGCTCCACCTCATCGGGCGGATCGCCCCCGGCCGCTGACCACGGGGGCGACCGACGCCGGACGGCGCCGAACGGTGTCGGCGCCCGCCCGCCGCGGCTTGCCGGGATCGGGGCACAACCGCCCGACCGACCGGGAGGAGTCCCGATGGCAGTGGAGATCGTCTACGAGACGCACGCGACCACCGTCGACAACGAGGCGGGCATCGCCACCGGGTGGCTCCCCGGCCGGCTCTCGGAACTGGGCCGGCGCCAGGCCGGGGAACTGGGCGAGCGGCGACGCGGCGACGGGCTGGCCGCCGTGTTCACCTCCGACCTCCACCGCGCCGTGGAGACGGCCGGGATCGCCTTCCCGGACGGCCGCCCCGCGATCCACCAGGACGTCCGGCTGCGCGAGTGCGACTACGGCCGGCTCAACGGCGCGCCGGCCGCCCTCATCGCCGCCCAGCGGACCGGACGGATCGACGACCCCTTCCCCGGCGGCCAGAGCTACCGCCAGGTCCTCACGGCCACCGAAGCGTTCCTGCGCGACCTGGCCACCCACTGGGACGGCCGGCGGATCCTGGTGATCGCCCACTCGGCCAACCGCTGGGCGCTGGACTGCCTGCTGACCGGCGCGTCCCTGGCGGACCTGCTCGCCGCGCCACCGCCCTGGCGCCCGGGCTGGTACTACACGCTCGACACCACGCTCCCGGACGGGTCCTAGTCGTCGGTCGGCCGGGCCCGGCGGGTGGCCGGGGCGAGCTGGTCGAAGCAGTAGTACAGGGCCAGCAGGGCGTGGGTGGAGAGCATCGCCACCGGGCTGGTGTAGGCCAGCGCCACGGTGAGGACGTAGCCGACGCCGCCGACGCCGAAGCGGCGCATCGCGGCGCGCCGGGCCGGCGCCGGGATGGGGGTGTGGAGCGCCCGGGCGTCGCGGGTGAAGGTGAGGAAGAGCAGCGAGAACGCGGCGCCCATGGCGACCATCGTCAGCGAGTACAGGGCGGCGGCGGTGTGGGCGTCGTCGGAGCGCGCCGTCAGGTAGGCCGCCAGCATCCGGGTCGGGTACGGGATCACCGACACCGTCAGGAGCAGCAGCAGGTTCGTGAAGAGCGTCAGCCGGTCGACCCGGCGGGCCAGCGCGCACATCGCGTGGTGGTTGATCCAGATGATGCCGATCACCAGGAAACTCACCAAGTACGCGAAGTAGGCCGGCCACTGGTGCCCGAGGGCGTCGGCGAGGCTCTGCCCGCCGAGCGCGTCCGCCTCGGGGACCTTCAGGTCCAGCACCAGCAGGGTGATCGCGATCGCGAACACCCCGTCGCTGAACGCCTCCAGACGGGCCGTGCTGAAGTCCGGCACCGCTTGCTCGGTGGTCATCTCGTCTCCCGGTCGGTTGCGGGCAGCTGCGGATCCTACCGGCTAGATCCGCAGCCCGATGACACCCCGGCCGCGCCGCCCGGCCTCGCCGACCACCTCGCCCCAGCCGGACAGCAGCCGGGCGAAGTCCTCGTAGCCCTCGATCCAGCCGCCCGGATCCGCGGCCAGGCGCCGGAACGGCTCGCGCAGCTCCGGCAGGGTGGCCGAGGCCGCCCGCCAGCACCGCTCCAGCCGGGCCACCGCCCCGGGCCCGGCGGCGACCAGCGGCCCGTACCGCTCGGTGCGGTCGTCGGCGGGGAACACCCCGGGCTCCACGTGCTCGGCGGCCTCCAGGCCGGGGCCGTACCAGACCAGCGGCAGCAGGAAGCCGTCCAGGGCCGCCCGCAGCCCCGGCCCGGCGCTGCCCCGGACCGTCCCCCACGCCTCCCCGGCCCGGACGTGCGGCTGGTACGACCCGCAGCTGCGGGCGAACTCGTACCGCCCCAGCCACGCGCGCTCCGGTTCGACCGGCCACACCCACCCGGCGTCGACGGACACGTCGTCGTACGCCGCCTCCTCCAGCGCCGCAAGCCGCGCGCCCGGCGCGATGCCCCGCAGGTGCGCCCAGTCGACGGCCAGGACGGTGATGTCCACTCCCATGCGGCGAGGTTAGCCCGAACCGATCAAGGCCGGGGCCCGGCCGCCGCCCGGGCGTGCGTGTGCCGGTGGGGGCGGCCGTGCGCCCGGCGTGCGCCTGCCGGGAAGCCGGCCACGGGTGAGGCTCCGCCGCGTCCCGGGCCGGGCGTCCGGGTGGCCTCCGGGGCCGGGTGGCGGGGCGACCGTGGCCGCCGTGCGGCACCGGCGGCGGGTGGGCCGGGGGCGGCTGCGGATTCGGTGCGGGAGGTGGGGCGGCAGGCTGCGCGGTGGGGCGGGGAGCGGCCTAACCTGGAAGGGCGCGTACGGTGCGTGGCCTGCGGGCCGGTGTGCCCGTGGGCCGTCGACGGGAGCGGTGGCCATGACGGTGATCTCGGCGGCTCTGTTCGGTACCGACTGGCGGCCCGGGCTGCCCGGCGGGGCCGCGCTGCTGCGCGAGTGCGCCGCCCGGGGTTGGACGGTGGTGCTGACCGGGCCGGGGCCGGCCGGGGCACCCGTGCTGACCGTCACCGATCCGGGGGCCGAGCCGCTGCGCGCCGCGCTGGCCCTGGTGGACGGCGCGCCGTCGCACGCCGTGGCCGTCGCCGGGAGCGTGCGCGAGGTGCTGGCGGCGCGGCGGGTCGGGGTGCCCTGCGTCGCCCTGGAGGCCGGTGGTGACGCCGGTCCGGAGCTGAGGGCGGCGGGAGCGGCCGAGGTCCACCGCGATGCCGCCGCCCTGCTGCGCGTCCTGGACGACAGCCTGCTCGCCCGCCCACGGGCCTTCGGCCGGGCGGGCGCCGGAACAGGAGCCGGAACAGGCGCCGCCCGGAGCGGTTAGCCCCGGCCCGTACCGGGCAACCGCCCGGGTGCGAGCACGTCACCGGAAGTGTCGGAGGTGACCGAGATGGACGGACCCGCGTTGAGCGGATGGGAACGGCGGCTGCTGGCCGAGATCGAGTCCGATCTGCGCCAGGACACCCGCCTGGACCGCAAGTTGAGCACCATGGGCGCCAAGCGGCCGAGCCGGATCGTCGGCGCGCTGTGCGGCGTCGGGCGCAGCGTGGGGCGTCGGCTGACGGCCGGGGTGGTGCTGACCGCCCTGGTGATGACCGCGATCTGCCTGAGCATCGGCGTGCGGACTCCGACCACCGCGGTCCTGGCCGCCCTCGGTGTGGTCTGGGCGGCGTCGGTGGCGGCCGCGGTGGCCGCCTCGGCGCTGCTGCGCCGGCGGGCCGGGCGGCGTCCGGCGGCCCCGGAGTCGGAGGAGGGGCGCGAGCAGCGGGAACGCGGGGAACAGGGGGAACGCAAGGAGGGCCGGGAGCGCCGGCCCTGGGACCGGCCGGAGGCGTGACATGACCGGCACCGAGCTGTGGGAGTACCGTCCGGGCGCCCATCCCGCCGCCGAACTCAGCCTGGTCGGGTACGAGGTGCGGGCCGTCGACGGCCCGCTCGGGCGGGTCGAGCAGGACACCGGCGACCATCTGCTGGTCGACGCGGAGCCCTGGGTGCCGGGCGCCCGGGTGCCGGTGGCGGTCGGCCTGGTCGCCCGGATCGACCACCTGGAGCGGATCGTCCACCTGGACTGCCCGCGGGCCCGGCTCAGCGCCACCCCGCCGGCCGCCGTCGACCTGACCACCCCGCATCCGCGCTGAGCGGTCGAGCCGCCGGAGTTTGCCGTGCGTTGGCCGTCCACCACCCTCACCGGCCGCACCGTCGCCTTCCTGGTCGCGCCGGACGGCGCCGAGCAGGTCGAGCTGACCTCGCCCTGGCAGGCGGTCGCCGAGTCCGGCGGCACGCCGCGCCTGCTGTCCACCGCCCCCGGGCGGGTCCGGACCGTCCACCACCGCGCCCCGGGTGACACCTTCGCCGTGGACGCCCTCGTCGGCGAGGCGGACCCGGCCGACTTCGACGGCCTGGTCCTGCCCGGCGGCGTCGCCAATCCCGATTACCTCCGGCTGGACCGGGCCGCCGTCGCCTACGTCCACGCCCACTGCGGCGCCGGCCGCCCGGTCGCCGCGATCTGCCACGCCGCCTGGACGCTGATCGAGGCCGACGCCGTCCGCGGCCGCACCCTGACCTCCTGGCCCAGCCTGCGCACCGACCTGGTCAACGCCGGCGCGCACTGGGTCGACGAGGCGGTGCACGTCTGCCACGACGGCCCCGGCCCGCTGGTCACCAGCCGCCGCCCCGCCGACCTGCCGCTGTTCGAGGACGCCCTGGTCGCCGAGTTCGCGCACGCGGCGGCGAAGCGGCGCCGGCGCTGAACCGGCGACGGTCCGGCGGCGGTCCGGCGTCCGGTCCGGTGGTGGTCCGTCAACTCCCTTGCGGGGATGGCCCGGAGAGGTCCGGCGCGGTCCGTCCGGGTCAGTCGCCGCGGAGCCGGACGAAGCCGGCGGTGGGCGGCCGCCCGGTGAGGGTGAGTTCGGCGTGCAGGGGGGTGGTGAGGGGGTGGACGGGGCCGTGGTCGGGGTCGGTGGTGGCCGGGCCGAGGTGGTGGCGCGCGGCTTCTGCGACCTCGCGGGCCTGGGGCGGGGTGAGCCGGGGGGCGGTCGCCAGGACGCGCCCGTCGTCGAGCCGGACGATCAGGGCGTGCGGCCGGTCGGCCGGGCCGGTGAGCGCGTGGACGGTGGCGTCCACGGTGTCGCTGCGGCGGTACTTGACCCACAGGTGGCCGGCGCCGCGCGGGCGGTAGGGGGAGCCGGCGGCCTTGCAGACCAGGCCCTCCACGCCGGTCGCGGCGAGCCGCTCCATCCACTCCAATGCCTCCGCCCGGTCGGTGGTCGCCATGACGGGCTGGATCGGCGGCGGGACGTCGGCGAGGGCGGCGAGCAGCAGCCGGCGGCGGTCGGCGAGCGGCAGTCGGCGGACGTCCCGGCCGGGCAGGGCGAGCAGGTCGAAGGCGATCAGGCCGAGCGCCGTGTCCGGGGCGGCGGCGCGGGCCTGACGGGTGCGCAGCAGCTCCCCGAAGGCGAAGCGGCCGCCGCGCCAGGCGACCAGCTCGGCGTCCAGCACCAGCCCCTCGGGCAGCCTGGCCACGGCGGCGGCGATCGGCGGGAACTCGGCGGCGAGGTCGCGCCCGCTGCGGGACTGCAGGAACGCGGGCTGCCCGCCCCGGGCGAAGGCGACGCAGCGGAAGCCGTCCAGCTTCAGCTCGTACTGCACGCCGGCGCCGCCCAGGCCGTCCGCGGGCGGGACGGCGGGGACGGCGGCGGGCCGCATCACCTCGACGGGCGGGCGGAGCACCTGGGCGGGGCGGGCCGGCCGTTCGGGGCGGGCCGGTGGCGCGGGGCGCGGTGCCGCGGCCGGTCGGGGCGACGGTCCGCCCGGCAGCGGCCGGGCCCGCTCCGGGTCCAGCAGGGGCGCGAACAGGTCGCCGTGCGCGGTGAGCCGCCCCGGCACGTCGGCGAGGGTGAAGGCCAGGTCCGGCTCCCGGCCGGCCCGCTCCAGTTCCTCCCAGGAGAGCGGCGTGGACACCGTCGGCTGCGGCCGGGCGCGCAGCGTGTACGGCGCGGCGGTGGTCTTCTTGGCGTTGTTCTGCGACCAGTCGACCAGCACCCGCCCCCGGCGGCGGGCCTTCGCCATGGTGTGCACGGCCAGCTCCGGGTGCTCGGCCTCCAGGGCGGCGGCGAGCGCCTTGGCGTACCCGGAGACCCGGGTGCTGGGCGTGGGCTCGATCGGGACCAGCAGGTGCAGGCCCTTGGAGCCGGAGGTCTTCACCCAGGCCGCCAGACCGTCCGCCGCCAGCCGCTCGCGCAGCAGCAGGGCGACCGCCCGGCAGGTGAGCACGTCGGCGCCCTCGCCCGGGTCGAGGTCGAGGACGAGCCGGTCGGCGAGGCCGGGCGCGGCCGCGTGCCACTGCGGGACGTGCAGCTCCAGGCACCCGAGGTTCGCCGCCCACAGCAGCGCGGCGCCGTCGTCCAGCACCACCTGGCGCAGCTCGCCGCCGCTGCTCGGCACGTCCACCGTGCGGACCCAGCGCGGGGTGCCGGCGGGCGGGTTCTTGGCGATGAACACCTCCGCCTCGACGCCGTCCGGGCAGCGCAGGAATGAGACCGGGCGGTCCCGGAGGTGGGGGAGCAGGGCGTGGTGGACGGCGGCGTAGTAGCGCAGCACCTCGCCCTTGAGGGTGCCGGTGCGCGGGTAGTACACCTTGTCGAGGTGGGAGAGGGCGAGGGTGCGCCCGTCCACCGTGAGCTGTGGCATGGGCCGCCTCCGTGGGCGTCCTGCGGGGTGGCCGGGTGGCCCCCGCAGCCAGTCTGCCGCGCGGCGGCGGCCACCGCGCCGGGAAGCTAGGCCCCGACCAGGGCGTGTGCCTGCGCGACCAGGCCCTCGATCCGCCGCCAGTCCGGCGCCGGGCCGTCCAGGTACACGCCGAGCCAGCCCCGGTGGCCGACGTACGGCGGGCGGAAGTACCGCGCCGGATCCTTGGCGACGAACCGTTCCTGCGCCCCGCCGGGGGCCGCGCACCAGAACGCCAGCCGGTCGTCGTGGTGGTGGTCGGAGAGGGTCACGAACACCCGGGCGCGGCGGCCGGTGCCCGCGAACCAGGTCGGCTCGCCGTGGCTGGTCCGCTCCTCGACCTCCGGCAGCGCCAGGCACAGCGCCCGCAGCCGTTCCACCGGGGCGGACATCACGAGGACGGGGCCGGCCGGGGCGCGCCCGGGTAGGTGCCGAAGGACCAGCGGTTGCCCTCCGGGTCGGCGGCGGCGAAGTCCCGCGAGCCGTAGTCCGTCTCGGTGAGGCCCATGGTGATCCGGGCGCCGGCGGCGACGGCCCGCGCGTGCACGGCGTCCGGGTCGGCGGTGACCACGTACGCGGTGAAGCCGCCGGGGCGGCCCGGCCACGGCTCGGCGCCCTCGGGCGTCGGGCGGTCCGAGCCGAGCATCACGCCGCCGCCCTCCGGCCAGGCCAGCTCGGCGTGCGCGACGAAGTCGCCCTCGCCGTAGCTGACCACCTCCTGGAAGCCGAAGGCGTCGACCAGGAAGCGGATCAGGGCCCGGGCGTCGGTGGCACGCAGGGCGGGCCAGACCTGCGGGGCAGGGGCAGGGGCAGGGGCAGGGGCAGGGGCAGGGGCGGCGGCGGGGGTGGTGGCGTCCATGGCGCTCGACTCCTCGGGTGGGGCGGTCACTCCTGCCACTGTGCGCCCGGCCCGCCCGCGCCGCCTTGGACGTTTCGGAACCTGCCCTCTTCCGGGCCCTCCGCCGCCAGCCACGCGCTCGGCGGCAGCCCGGCCAGGGCGCGGAACTCGCGGGCCAGGTGCGCCTGGTCGAAGTACCCGCAGCGGACGGCCAGTTCGGCCAGTCGGGGCGGCGGGGAGACGGCCGCCAGCAGCCGCCGGGCCCGGTCGAAGCGGATCACCCGGGCGGCGGCCTTCGGCGTCAGCCCGGTCTCCCGGCGGAACCGGTCCTGCAGGTGCCGGGCGCTCCAACCGGTCTCCCGGGCCAGTTCCGCCACCGGCAGCGCGCCGCCGCTGCGCCGCAGCGCCCGCCAGGCCCAGGCCACTTCGGGCGGCACCCGCCCGGACGGCCGGGCGGCCCGCAGCAGTGCCCCGTCCAGCACGGCGAACCGCTCCGGCCAGTCGCGGGCCGCGCGCAGCCGTTCCCGCACCTGCGGGGCGAGCCGCCCGAGCACCTGCTCGGCCGGGACGTCGATCCCGGCCAACTCCCCGGCGGGCAGCCCGAACAGGGCCCGCGCGGCGAGCGGGTGCACGGCGACCTGCACGCCCGACTGCGCGCCGTCGTGCCTGATCAGCGCGGGGCTGGTGTGCAGCCCGCCGAGGAGCGTCCGGTAGATTCCGCCCGGCTGGGCGGGATCGGGGTGGCCGGTGATCACCAGTGGTTCGTCGAGGGTCAGGATGAAGGTCAGGTACGGGGAGGGCAGGCCGCGGTGCACGGCGGGGGCGAGGCCGCGTTGCCGGTAGCCGGAGTACCAGGCCAGGTAGGGGCGCAGCGCGGTGGCGGGCCGGGCACGCACGGCCTCGTCGACCGTTCCGTCGGCTCCGGGGGCTCGGGTGGCTTCGGTGCTCACCCTTCCAGTATCGGCGGCGCCGGAGCGGCGGGCACCTGACGGACCGTCTCAGTTGTCGGAACATTCTTTCTTACCTAGCGAGACAAGGACACCATCGCCTCATGGGAAAGCAATACGAACGCATCGACGGCAGGCTGCGGGAGTTCATAGAACGGCAGCCCGTCTACTTCGTCGCCACCGCGCCGCTCGCCGCGGACGGCCACGTCAACATCTCGCCCAAGGGGCGCTCCGGCACGCTCGTCGTGCTCGACGAACTCACCCTCGCCTACCTGGACTTCGGCGGGTCCACCGCCGAGACCCTGGCCCACCTGCGGGAGAACGGGCGGATCACCCTGATGTGGACCGCCTTCGAGGGCCCGCCGACCGTGGTGCGGGTGCACGGCCGCGGTGAGCCGGTCTTCCGCGACGACCCGCGCTTCGCCGACCTGCTCGGCCGCTTCGACCCGGCGGTGGACGGCGCGGGCCTGCGGGCGATCGTCCTGGTCGCGGCCGAGCGGGTCAGCGACTCCTGCGGGTACGCGGTGCCGCTGATGGACTACCGCGAGGACCGCGACCTGCACGCGCGGTACTTCGAGCGCAAGGACGAGGCGGAGTTCAACGCCTACTGCGAGCGCAAGGAGTACGTCGGCACCAGCATCGACGGCCTGCCGGCCCTCCCGCTGCCGCTCCCGCCCCGGCCCAGTTGACCGGCCGTCAGGCTCTGACCGGTCTGGACCTCTCACGGAAAACCGCTGGTGCGAACGGGTCGGTGTGATGAGTTTCGACTCCCGTGACCGCCGATGACTGATCGACTGCTGGACCGGGCCGAGCCGGTCGCCGGGGCCGGGCTGTGGTCGCGTCCGCACCGGGCGGCGACCGCGGGGTTCGCCGCGGTGATGGTCCTCACCGGGTTCGCCGCCTTCGCGGTCGTCCCGACGCTGCCGGTGGCGGCGGGTGACCTGGACGCGGTACCGCTGTATCCACTGGTGGCGGGGAGCTTCGTCGCCGCGAGCCTCTTCGGCGGCGTGCTGGGCGGCAGTTGGGCGGACCGCGCCGGGCCCCGGCGCCCGCTGCTGGCGGGCGTGCTGCTCGGGGTGGTGACGCTGGTCGTCTCCGGGACGAGCGCCACGGTCTGGCAAATCGCCGCCGGGCGGTTCCTGGACGGCGTGGCCGCCGGGATGGCGGCGGTGGCGGTCAACACCGCGATCGCGCACACCTATCCGGGGAGGCTGAAGGCGCACGCGCTGTCGCTGATGAGCGCCTGTTGGATCGTCCCGTCACTGGCCGGGCCGCCGCTCGCCGGGCTGGTGACGTCCTGGTGGTCGTGGCGGGCGGTGTTCCTCGGCCTGGCCGTGCTCACCGCCGTGGCGGTGCCGGCCGTGCTGCCGCTGGTCCGCGGGGTGGGCGGGGCCGGCGGGGTCGGCGAGCCCGGCGGGGCTCCGGACGAGGGCGCGGTCCGTCCGTCCCTCGCCGTGGCGGCGGCCGTGAGCGGCGGCGCGGCGCTCGCCCAGTACGCCGTCTCGGTCTCCGGCTCGGGGTTCGGCGCGGTCCGTCTGGCCGCCGCGGCCGCCGGATTCGGCCTGCTGCTGGCCTTCGCGCCCCGGCTGCTGCCGGGCGGCACCTGGCGGGCGGCGCGCGGACTGCCCGCGACCGCGCTGCTGCGGGCGCTCGGCTCGGGGACGTACTTCACCCTGGAGGTCTTCGTCCCGCTGATGCTGGACACCGAGCGCGGGGTGCCCGCGGCCGTGACCGGCCTGGCGTTCAGCGGGGCGGCCGTGGCCTGGGCGGGTGCCGGCTGGGTCCAGGGGCATCTGCTGGAGAGCCGCCCCCGGCACCGGGTGCTCGCGGCCGGGATGGCGGTCTGCGTGGCGGCGGCCGTCCTGGCCGCGGTCGGCAGCCTGCCCGGGGTGCCTCCCGTGGTCGCCGGCTCCTCGATGGTGGTCGCGGCGGTCGGTATGGGGGTGGCGGCGCCGAGCGTGACCCTGCTGTCGATCGCGCACAGCCCGCCCGAACGGCAGGGCCGTACCGGCGGGGAGATGCTGACCGCGCAGAACCTCGGGCAGGTCGGGGTGATGGGTCTCGCGTCCGTGCTGTTCGGCCTCGGGGCGGGGAGCGACGGCGCGTACACGGGGGTGTTCGTGCTGCTCGCCGTTCCCGCCGCCGTCGCCGTGGCGCTCGCGGGGCGGGCCCGGCAGGGCGGCTGAGGCCGGGCCCGCGCGGCTGCGGCCGGAGGGTGCGGGCACGACGAAGCCGCCGCACCCCGGACGGGATGCGGCGGCTTCGTCGTACGGCGCTGCTCGCGCGCGGCCTTACTTGGTCAGGCCGGCCTTGACGGAGCAGATGGGCCAGGCGGTCGGGCCCTGGGCGGCGAGGACCTTCTCGCCGATGGAGATCTGCTGGTCCTTGGTGGCCTGGTTCGCCTGCGCGGCGTAGGCGGTGCCACCGAAGGCGGCCCAGGTGCTGGAGGTGAACTGCAGGCCGCCGTAGAAGCCGTTGCCCGAGTTGATGGCCCAGTTGCCGGTGGCCTCGCAGTCCGCGACCTTGTCCCAGACGGTGGCGGGCGCGGCGGAGGCGCTGGTGGCCGTGACGAGGCCGGCCACCGGCAGGGCGGTGAGCGCCCCTGCCATCAGAGCCATCCGGACGCGGTTGCGGCGCTTCGGGGTGGCAGTGGTGGTGGCAGCGGCGGTCTCGTTACGGAAAGTCATGAAGTTCCTTTCGGAGGGCGTCTGCGAGCACGCGGAACCAGGCCCTCGGAAGGCCGCGGTTTCGGGGACACGTGACTCGCTCGGTCCGGCACCTCGTCCGGCTCCGGGGCGGTGAGGCCCTGCGGGAGCGGATCGCTCGGTGCAACGGGTTCGAAGGTACGGGGGTGGTTGTGGCGGTTTCAAGGATTCGGAGGTTTACGCACGTCAGCGGGGTGTTACCGGGGGTAAGGATCAAGGAAATGTGGCGATTTGGCCCGTTTTGCACCTATTTCCAAGATCAAACCACTCCCGGAAGTGGCCCGGGTCACGCGGACGGCGGTGTGAGGCCGCGCACATCGTCGACAGCGCGTGACGGCTCGCCCGCCCCCGGTGCCGAATCCGCCCGCCCGGCCGCCGCCCGGGGTGGCCCGCGCCACAGCCCTCACCCGGAGTGCCCGCCGTGGCCACCCACCGTGGCGGGCATAGCCTCGACGCCATGAGCAACGAGAGCGATGCGGCGGACGCGGAGGCGGTCGGCGGTGCGGTCGGCGGGGCCCGCGGGGCGGGCACCGGCGGCGCGGCCGCCCACGACCCGGAGGCGGTGGTCGCGCCCACCGGCTTCGAACTGGGCACGGACGGCCCCCGGGTGATCCTGGCGGGCCTGGACGGCTCCGACTCCTCCTGGCGGGCCACCGCCTACGCCGCCGGACTCGCCCGCCGGCAGGGCGCCCTCCTCGCCGTCGTCTACGTCCAGCCCGTCCTCGCCGCCGCCACGGCACTGGCCGGGGCCGTGGTGGAGGAGACCACCCAGGAGATCGCCGAGGAGCTGCTGGCCGCGCTGCGCGAGGCCGAGCACCGGGTGCGCGAGGTGTGGCGGGTGGACTGGCAGTTCCTGACCATGCGCGGCGACCCCTATACCGGCCTCGCCAAGCTCGCCGACGAGCTGCGCGCGGACGCCGTCGTGGTCGGCGTCTCCGAACAGGCCGGACACAAGGTGATCGGCTCGGTGGCCGTCCGCCTGGTGAAGGCCGGCCGCTGGCCGGTCACCGTCGTCCCCTAGACCCCTCCAGTCCCTGGGGCCCCTCCGGTCCCAGGGGTCCCAGGGGACGCCCGGGCCCCGGGCGCCCCGGGGATCCCGCAGGCCGCGCGGGGTGCGAGCCCGCCCGCCGGGCGGGGGTCGGCCGGCGGGTAGGGTGCGTGACCATGACGGACACGCCGGGCGCGCATCCCCCCGGGCCGGCCCGCCCCACCGGCAGCGACCTGCACCTCGACCTCCCCGCCACCGGCGGCCGCCGCGCCGCCCTGATGACCGCCCTGCGCGAGGCGATCCGCAGCGGACGGCTGGCGCCCGGCACCCGGCTGCCCCCCTACCGCGCGCTCGCCGCCGACCTCGGACTGGCCCGCAACACCGCCGCCGAGGCGTACACCGAACTCGTCGCCGAGGGCTGGCTCACCGCCCGCCAGGGCTCCGGCACCACCGTCGCCGAGCGTGCCGCGCCCGTTCCGCCCGCCCGGGCCCGCCGGCCCTCGACCCGCCCCGGGCCGGTGCACGACCTGCGCCAGGGCCAGCCCGACGCCGCCGCCTTCCCCCGCACCGCCTGGCTCGCCGCCGCCCGCCGCGCCCTCACCGCCGCGCCCAACGAGGCCTTCGGCCCGGGCGATCCGCGCGGCAGGCGCGAACTGCGCACCGCCCTCGCCGACTACCTGGCCCGCGTCCGCGGCGTGCGCACCGACCCGGACCGGATCGTGGTCTGCTCCGGCTTCGCCCACGCCCTGCGGCTGCTCTTCGACGGCTCGGCGCCCGTCCTGCCGCCCGCCGAGCAGGGCCCGCTGGCCGTCGAGGCGTACGGGCTGGGCTACCACCGCGCGCTGCTGGCCGCCGCCGGGGTCGCCGCCCGTCCGCTGGCGATCGACGAACAGGGCGCGCGGGTCGACGAGTTGGCGTGCCACCCGGACGTCCGGACGGTGCTGCTCACCCCCGCCCACCAGTTCCCGACCGGCGGCCCGCTGCACGCCGCCCGCCGCGCCGCCGCGATCGACTGGGCGCGCGGCCGCGGCGGGCTGGTACTGGAGGACGACTACGACGGCGAGTTCCGCTACGACCGGCAGCCGGTCGGCGCCCTCCAGGGCCTCGACCCCGAGCGGGTCGTCTACCTGGGCAGCGCCAGCAAGAGCCTCAGCCCCGCGCTGCGGCTCGGCTGGATGGTGCTGCCGGACCACCTGGTCGACCGGGTGCTCGCCGCGAAGGGCGAACGGGAGGGCTGGGCCAGCGCCCTGGACCAGCTGACCCTCGCCGAGTTCCTCGCCTCCGGCGGCTACGACCGGCACGTGCGCCGGATGCGCCGCCACTACCGGGAGCGCCGCGACCGCCTGGTCGCCGCCCTCGCCGCGCACGCCCCGCACGTCGAGGCGACCGGCATCGCGGCCGGGCTGCACGCCGTGCTGCGGCTGGAGCCCGGCACCGAGCGCTCGGTGCTCAAGGCCGCCGCCTACCGGGGCCTCGCCGTCGAAGGGCTCGCCGACTACCGGCACCCGGCGGCCGGACCGGAGGCGATGCCGGTCGTCGACGGCCTGGTGGTCGGCTACGCCACCCCGCCGGACCACGCCTACCCGGCCGCGCTCGCCGCGCTCTGCGCGGTGCTGCCGCCACCGGTCCGGTAGGAGGGGTCCGGCGCATCGCGGCCGGACGGGCGGACGGGCGGGCGCCGCGTCGCCGGCCCGGGCGCCCCGGCCGTGCCCGCCGGGCCGGTGCCCGAGGGGGCGGAGGAGCATAGGCCTCCGGGCGGGGTGCCGGGGCCGGAACCCGTGCTGTGGGTCCGGTCCGTCCGCCCGCCGCTCATGCGTCGGTACCGATCCTGGCCGAAGGGGGCCACACGGGCGGCGTCGACCCTCTATGCTGCATGGGCATGTGCAGGACAGGTCGGCTCCGGCCGTCCGGTCCGCACGCCCCGACCGCCCGTCGGGTGCCGGCCACCCCCGTACCGGCACCCGGCGGGCTTCCGGCGTTTGCGCCGCCGGGCCGAGCCACCGCCCGATCCGCCCGCCGATCCGCCCGCCGATCCGGCCGCCGGGCCGCTCTCCGGCCCGCCGTCCGGGCCCTCGCCCGCCCCGCCTTCCCGTTGGCGCCACCCGGTGCTCCGTGCCCGGAGGGTGGGCGGCAACCGGCTCGTCGGCGTGCCGGGTTGACGGTGGCCGCCGCCGCGCGCGGCCGGGCCGTTCCGGCCGGGCGGCCGTTGGTGGCGCCGGGCCGCGGCGGTGCCCGGATGATGTTGTGCCCGCCCCGCCAACTCGGGCCGGACCGTGCGAGATTCACCCTATCGGGGGGTACTGGGCCGCCGTGCGGGTCCAGTCGGGTTCTGGTGATCTAGGGTTCCGGATGGGCCGCCGCGAGACGGCGGCCGTACTCGCGAAATGCGCCAACACCCCCACTGTCCAGCGGATCTGATGATCCGTGATGGCACCTGCCCAGGGCACCGTACGGCCCTGGCCGCGTGTCCCGACCTCACGAATGGAGACCCCTGCCGATGTCCGTGGACACGAGCCCGGAGACACAGCAGGACCGGCAGCAGAGCCTTGCGACGGCCGCCGCCCGCAACCTCGCCACCACCACCAAGTCCGCGCCGCAGATGCAGGAGATCACCTCCCGCTGGCTGCTCAAGGTGCTCCCCTGGGTGCAGGCCAACGGTGGTGCCTACCGCGTCAACCGGCGGCTCACCTACACCGTGGGCAACGGCGTGGTGGAGTTCATCAAGACCGGCTCCCAGGTCCGCGTGATCCCGCAGGAGCTCGGCGAACTCGCCCTGCTGCGCGGCTACGAGGACGACGAGGTGCTCACCGCCCTCGCCGACCGCTGCCGGCAGCGCGACTTCGGCCCCGGCGAGGTGCTCACCACCCAGGGCGAGGCGGCCGACCAGATCTTCCTGATCGCGCACGGCAAGATCAACAAGATCGGCACCGGCAAGTACGGTGACGAGACCGTGGTCGGCGTGGCCGGCGACGGCGACCGCTTCGGTGACGACGCGCTGCTGAACCCGGACGCCACCTGGGAGTTCACCGCGAAGACCGCCACCTCCGGTGTCGCCCTGACCCTGAGCCGGGCCGACTTCGCCCAGATCCGGGACAACGCGCCGAGCCTGCAGGAGCACCTGCAGAACTTCCTCTCGCTGCCGCTCCAGGCGCAGAACGAGCGCGGCGAGGCCGAGATCGCCTTGTCGGCCGGCCACCACGGCGAGTACGAGCTGCCCGGCGCCTTCGTGGACTACGAGCTCAAGCCGCGCGAGTACGAGCTGAGCGTCGCCCAGACCATCCTCAAGGTCCACACCCGTGTCGCGGACCTGTACAACCAGCCGATGAACCAGATCGAGCACCAGCTCCGGCTGACCATCGAGGCCCTGCGCGAGCGCCAGGAGCACGAGATCGTCAACAACCCGGAGTTCGGCCTGCTGAACAACGCCGACTTCGACCAGCGGATCCAGACCCACTCCGGCCCGCCCACCCCGGACGACCTGGACGAGCTGCTCAACCGCCGCCGCGACCCCGACTACCTGCTCGCCCACCCCAAGGCGATCGCCGCGATCGGCCGGGAGCTGAACGCGCGCGGCCTCTACCCGCACCACGTCGACCTCGGCGGGCAGCAGGTGCCGGCGTGGCGCGGGGTGCCGATCCTGCCCTGCAGCAAGATCCCGATCACCAAGGAGAACACCAGCTCCATCATGGTGATCCGGGTCGGCGAGGACAACCAGGGCGTCATCGGCCTGCACCAGACCGGCATCCCGGACGAGTACCAGCCCTCGCTCTCGGTCCGCTTCATGGGGATCGACGAGAAGGCGATCATCTCGTACCTGGTCAGCGCCTACTACTCGGCCGCGATCCTGGTGCCGGACGCGGTCGGTGTGCTGGAGAACGTCGAGATCGCCCACCGCCGCCACTGAGCGGGCCGGTCGGTGCGTGCGGGCCGTAACCGGTCGGCGTGAAGATCGTTTTTCTTGATGACGGACGGCCCGCCCCCGGCGGCGGGCCGTCCGGCTGATTCCTGTGGCGTCCCCTGGTCGCTTGCGAGGGGGCGCATCACCCATGGTCGTATGCGACCGATTTTGATCGGGATTTGACCGCTTTCGCCCTCCTCGCGCGAGCGGAGATCTGCGTGAGCCGGCGAAGCGAGCGCCCGGAGACCCCCGCCGCGTGACCCGAGACCCGAGAGGTGTGTGGAGCCCATGCCGCAGCGTCGGCAGTTCCGACGGATACCGCTGCACGGCGGCGGGACCGCGGCCCCCGGGCGTCGGGTGCGGCTGGCCGGCGCCACGGTCGGCGTGATCGCGATGTTCGCGCTGGTCGGCGGAGCGACCGCGAACGGCGCCGAGCGGCACGGCGGGCACCACGGCCCGGCCGTCGACACCTGCGTGTGCAGCGAGACCGACGTGTCGACGGAGGTCGGCCCGGGCGGTGGCGTGGACGTCGGCGTCGACGTGGACGTCCAGGTCGAGGTCACCGTCGACCCGAACACGGGAGAGCGCCACCACGGGCCCCGGCCCCCGCACGGCCACCACCACTGCCACCCCCGCCCAAGCGTCGGCGACGACGAGCCGACCGCGCCGTCCGCGCCGTCCCCCTCGGCCTCGGCCGGCCTCCGGCACCAGCCGGGGCGCTCGGACGACGAGGGCGGCGACGAGGGGGAGCGCGGTGACCACGACGGGCACGGTGACCACAACGGGCACGGTGACCACGGCGGGCACCACCACCATCACCACCATCACCACCCGCACCCCTGCCCCAGCCCGACGCCGACCCCGACGCCGAGCGCGACCCCGCCGTCGACCCACTCGCCGTCACCGAGCCCCACCCACACGCCCAGCCCCACTCCCACTCCGACGCCCACCCGGACGCCGACCCCCACGCCCACGCCCACGCACTCGCCGAGCCCGCGGCCCACCCCCACGCCGCCGCCGCCCTCGCCGACTCCGCCGCCACCCAGCCCGCCGCCGCCCGCGTCCCCGGCGCCGCCACCGCCTGTGCCGGTGCCCGTGCCGCCCGCGCCCGCAGCCCCCGCCGCGCCGCCCGCACCCGCCCCGGCGGCCCCGGACCCCGCGGCGCCCGCCCCGGCAGCCCCGCCGCCGGTGCCCGCCGCCCCGGCACCGCCCGCCGCCCAGGCGGTCACCGCGGCCCCCAGCCCGGCCCCGCCGAGCCCGGAGCGCCCGAGCCCGCTGTGGCCGACGCCGTCCGTGCGGCCCGTGCACCGCGCCCCGGCGGCCAAGCCGCTGCCGGTCGCGAAGCACCACCACGCCGCCCCGGCGACCACCACGATGCTGCTGGTCACCGTGCCCGCCGTGCTGGCGGCGGCCGCCCTGCGGCCGGGCCGTGGCCGAGGCGGCAGCGTCGGCGGCCGCGGAGGCGGCGCCGGTGACGGTGGCCCCGCGCAGTCCTGATTCCCCCCGGGGCCCGGGGGCGGCACCGCCGTCCCCGGCCGCCCCCGAGTTCCGCGTCACGTCATGAGCCAAGCCAGAGAAAGGAGTTCCCATGTCCGAGTGGGTGGCCTTGGCCATCGCCATGGCGGCGGCCTGTGCCGTCGTGGTGGCGGTGGTGCTGCTGAGGCACCGCAGGGTGGGTGCCGGGAAGAACAACCACGAGACCCCGGACGTCATCGAGTACATCACGATGATGATCGGGGTGGTCTACGCGATCGTCCTCGGCCTCGCCATCGCCGGGGTCTGGGAGGCGCGCGGCGCCGCCCAGGACGACCTGTTCCGCGAGGCGCAGTCGCTGCGCGAGGTGAGCGACCGGGCGGTGGTCTACCCGGCGGAGTTCCGCGACCAGGTCCGCGCCGACGTGGACGGCTACGTCACGTACGTGGTGAACGTCGAGTGGGACTACATGGCCGAGCACGGCGACCTCACCGACAAGGGCGGCCAGCTGCTGGACAAGCTCCAGAACGACGTGGCCACCCGGGCGCCGGCCTCGGACCTGGAGTCGCAGGCCTACCAGCCGATCATGGACCGGATCGGCCAGGCCTCCGACGCCCGCGACCAGCGCGGCCAGAACGCCGGGCCGACGATGCCCGGGGTGGTCTGGTTCGGTCTGATCACCGGCGCGGTGGTGACCGTCGGCATGCTGTTCGCGCTGCAGATCCGGCGCACGCCGCGGGAGTTGATCCTGGCGGGCTGCTTCAGCGCGCTGATCGCCTTCCTGCTGTTCATGATCTGGGACTTCGACGATCCCTTCTCGCGCAGCGTCTCGGTGACCACCCAGCCGTTCGTGGACCTCTTTCCCTCGCTCAACCTGAAGGACTGAGCGGGCCCCTGACCTGCGGGGACCTCACCCGCGGAGACCTGGACCCACTGGGATCCGGGCGGATCGTCCTCGGATAATCTTGCCCGGATTTCCGGGGGTCGGCGGTCGGTCCCCGGGCGAGGCCATCGAGGGGATCGTCAGCAGTGTCCAGCCCGACGCCGGAGTTCGGCGCCCACGTCCAGTACCCGCCCGAGCGCCCGAAGCGGGCCTGGTGGTGGCTTCCCGCGGCGGAACGTGACCGGCGGCGCAAGCAACGCCACCAGTGGGAGCTGTACCGGCGCGCCGCCCGCAAGGCCGAGCCGGCCCGGAAGGGCGACCGCAGGGACGACGGCTGCCTGGACTGCTGCGGCGACGCCTTCTGCGACATCGCCAGCCCGTGCATGATCGCGATCATCCCGGTGATGCTGGCGTCCGGCGTCCGCTTCGCCCTCACCGGCGCGCGCGGGCGACGCGCCGCCGACCCGGCCGCCCCCGCGCCGGGCGGGTTCGCGGCCCGCGTGTTGTACGGCGCGGTGCGCTACTACCGCACCGAGGTCAGCCCCCGGCGGCCGGCCTGCTGCCCGTACACGCCGTCCTGCTCGACGTACGCGGTGCGGGCGCTGCACCGGCACGGCGCCCTGCGCGGGGCCCGGTTGACGGCCGGCCGGCTGCTGCGCTGCCGTCCCGGCCGGGGCGGCTCGGACCCGGTGCCGCAGCGCTGAGGACGGGCGACGGCCCGCGCGGACGCCTCCGCGCGGGCCGTCGACGTTCACTGATGGACCGTCAGTGCAGGCTGGCGTCCATCGAGTTGAGCATGGTGCCGGAGGCGTCGTCGTTCTCCAGGGAGAACGCGAACAGGCCGCCCAGCCCCTTGTTCCTGGCGTAGGCCCCACGGGCCTGGACGGCCTGCGGGGTGTCGCCGGTCCAGAAGTCGGTGCCGTCGTAGACCCAGCTGCTCTCGGTGACCGGGTCCCAGTGGGTCTGCGCGGCGCTCGGGTTGAGCTCCTTCCAGGCGGCCAGCCCGGCCTCCTGGCTCAGCTGCTTGGCCGCGGTCGGGCCGGTCGCGCTCTGGTACAGGCCGTAGTTCGAGCCGGCCGGGACGCCCGTCCAGCCGCGCCAGTAGAACGGGATGCCGAGCACGATCCTGTTCGCCGGGAAGCCGCCGGGGATGCCGTACTCGGACAGGCCGGTGGTGTACGCGGCGAGCATGGTGTCGACGTTGTACTTGAGGGTGCCGGGCTTGATCGGCGTGGTCGGGTCGGCGGGGCTGTCGTGCAGCGGGTCCTGGTGGTTGGTCGGGCCCTTGGCGTCCCAGGCGCCGTGCATGTCGTAGGACATGACGTCCGCGTAGTCCAGGTAGGCGCCGATCTTGTCGGTCTCCAGCTGGGCGATCTTGTCCTGGCCGCTGGGCAGCGCCGCGCTCAGCAGGTAGCGCTTGCCCTGGGCGGAGCCGAGGGCGTCCAGCTGGGTGCGGAACTCCTTCAGCAGCAGGGTGAAGTTCTGCTTGTCGGCGGGGGAGTAGTGGTTGCCGGTGTGGCCGCCGGCCGAGCCCGGGTACTCCCAGTCCAGGTCGACGCCGTCGAAGATGCCGGCCGCCGAGGCCGGGCCGCCGGAGGCGTCCCCGGCGACGCCGGTCGGCAGGTTGCCCTTGAGGAACATGTCGAGGCAGGAGGAGACGAAGGTCTTCCGGGAGGCGTCGGTGGCGGCCGCGTCGGAGAAGTACTTGGAGTACGTCCAGCCGCCGATCGAGATGGTGAAGCGCAGGTTCGGGTACTTGGCCTTGAGCTGGCGCAGCTGGTTGAAGTTGCCCTTGAGCGGCTGGTCCCAGCCGTCGGTGCTGCCGTCCACGCTGTTCCCGGCGCCGAAGCCGCTCTGGTAGTCGGCGTAGGCGTCGCCCGCGCCGTCGCCGGCGTTGGGGTTCGACTCGTTGGCGGAGTCGGAGGCCTTCACCGCCTGGAAGCAGGTGAACTTCGTCGGGTCGATGTTGGCGAAGGCGTAGTGGACGACGTCCAGCTTGTTCGCGGCGCCGCTGGTGTCGACGTTCTTCGGGTAGTAGGCGTTCTCGTAGACGCCCCACTGGTCGAAGTAGGCCGAGCGGACGGGCTGCTGGGCGGGCGCGGCGGCGGTCGTGGTGCCGACCGGCGCGGACTGGGCGGAGGCGTGGCCGCCGGAGTAGCCCTGGACGCTAAAGGTGTAGGCGCGGCCGGGCAGCAGCGAGCTGACCGCGACCGAGGTGCCCATCGAGGTGGCGACCGGCTGCCCGTTGGACCACACCTTGTAGGCCACCGGGCCGTCCCCGGTGGAGAGAGTGGACGGTTGCCAGTTCAGCACCACGGCGCCGGCGGTGACCTTGCTGACCGTCAGGCCGGTCGGGGTGGTGACCTTGCCGTCCCCGGCCGGGCCGCTGGCGGTGGCCGTCGCGGTCGGCGAGGCGGTCGGGCTCCCGGTAGCGGTCGGGCTGCCGGAGGCGGTGGGGCTCGTGGAGGCCGTGGGGCTGGTCGAGGCGGTCGGGCTGGTGGACGCGGTCGGGCTGGCCGAGGCGGTGGGGCTGCCGCTCGCCGTGGGGCTGGCGGAGGAGGTCGGCCCGGCCGGGCCGGTCAGGGTGAGGTCGTCGGCGTAGTAGCTGCCGGTGCCGTACCAGCCGTGGGTGTAGACGGTGACCGAGGTGGTGCCCGCGCCGGTGGTGAAGGTGCTGCTCAGCCGGCTCCAGCCGGTGCCGCCGGGCGTCCAGGACGAGGAGTCGACCCCGGTGCCGGTGGCGCCCAGGTAGACGTAGCTGCCCTGCACCCAGCCGGACAGCGTGTACGTGGTGTTGGGCTGGACGGCGACGGTCTGCCGGCACTGCGCGGTGTCGGAGCCGGACGCGGCGCCGCTGAGCGCGTGGCTCCCGCCGTGCACCGGGGTGGTGACGACGGAGCCGTTGGCGCAGGTCCAGCCGGCCAGGGTGCCGGTCTCGAAATCGCCGTTGACCAGCAGGTCGACCGGCGCGGCCGAGGCCGGGCCGAGCGAGAGGGCGAGCGCGGCGCCGCTGGTGGTGAGCGTGGCGGCCAGGGCGAGGGCGGTGGCGCGGCGGCGCCGGTCGGCCCGGTGCCCGGCGTGCGCGCGGGCGGGCCGGTCGGGCCGCGGGGGCAGGACGCGGTCGTGCATGCGGGGTGTCCTCCGGATGTGTGGGGGTTCCGGCGGTGCGTGGCCCGGGCGGGCCGAGGGAGCCGGCCCGGGCGCGGTGGGGGGCGCGCGGGCGGGGTGGGGCGGGTGTCGCGGGTCGACGAACGGTGCGCGGACGCGGCGGGCCGGCCGGCCCGTTCGTGCCACGACAGAACAGATTGGACTGGACCAATATTCGGCGTCAAGAGTGCCTGCCGTACCGGCCGTCCACGCCTGACCAGGTGTCCACCCGCCGGACCGGGGCGGACCGGGGAACCGGTGGCCCGGTAGGTTGACCCGTACCGAGCAGGCCCGCCGAACGGAGGAGGCGCCATGGACAGTCAGGACTGGGACGACCGCTACGCCGCGAGCGAACTGGTGTGGGGCGCCGAGCCCAACCGGTGGGTGGTCCGCGAACTGGCCGGACTCACCCCCGGCCACGCCCTCGACCTGGCCGCCGGCGAAGGCCGCAACGCCATCTGGCTCGCCGCCCGGGGCTGGGACGTCACCGGTCTGGACTTCTCCGCCGTCGCCCTGGAACGCGCCGAACGGCTCACCGCCGACCTGCCCGACGAGGTCGCCGACCGGCTCACCTGGCGCCACGGTGACGCCCGCACCCTGGAGGCCCCGGCAGACGGCTACGACCTCGTCCTGGTCGCCTACCTGCAGCTGCCCGCCGGGGACCGCCGCACCGCGCTGCGCCGCGCCGCCGACGCGCTCGCCCCCGGCGGCACCCTGCTGGTCGTCGGCCACGACCTGACCAACCTGGCCGAGGGTGTCGGCGGCCCGCAGGACCCGGCGGTGCTGTTCACCCCCGACGACGTCCTCGCCGACCTCGCCGGCCACGGCCTGCGCACCGTCCGCGCCGAGCGCGTCCACCGGCCGGTCGGCGCCGACCCCGGGCACCGCGAAGGCGGCGGGAGCGGCCGCGACGCGATCGACGCGCTGGTCCGGCTGGAGCGGGGTGCCGTATGACCGGCGCCCAGGACCGGACCTCACTGCCCCGGACCGCACTGCCCCGGACCTCACTGCCCCGGACCGCGCTGCCCCGGACCGCGCTGTCCCGGCGCACCCTGCTCGCCGGCCTGGCCGTCGCCGCCCCGCTGGCGCTCGCCGGCTGCTCCTCCTCCGACAAGAAGGACAAGGGCGACAAGAAGGGCAAGGACACCCCGGTGGCCAAGGCGAGCGACGCCGGCCACGAGGCCTTCGTGATGATCATCCGGCACGGCGAGAAGCCCTCCGGCGACACGCCAGGCCTGGACGAGAACGGCAAGCACGACGGCAAGTCCCTCACCCAGCGCGGCTGGGACCGCGCCAAGGCGCTGCCCGGCCTGTTCGTCCCGCCCGCCGCCGGGCTGCGCACCCCGGCCCGGATCCTCGCGGCCACCGACCAGGGCCCGCTGGCCGGCGGCCACCGGATGCGGCAGACCGTCACCCCGCTCGCCGCCAAGCTCGGGCTCACCCTCGACCTCGGCTACGCCGAGTCCCAGGAGAGCGAACTGGCCACCGCCGCCCTGGCCGGGGCGCAGCCGGTGCTGATCTGCTGGGAGCACTCGCGGATCTCCCGGATCGTCGAGGCGCTCGGCGCCGCCGGCAGTGGCGCACCCGCAGCCTGGCCGGACCGGTTCGACCTGGTGTGGGTGTTCTCCCGGCCGGCCGGCGGGGCCTGGACCTTCCAGGAGGTGCGCCAGCACCTGCTGGAAGGCGACGCCTGATCGGCCCCGGGCCGGTCGGGGCCGGGCGGGCCGCGGCCGGGGGTGAGACGGGAGTGGTCGGAGGGTAGGGTCCGGGAAGGGCCGTCCGATGATCGAATCGTCACAGCGGTGCCGTGGATGCGCGGCAGTCGGCGGCAGGAACGAGGAGGGCGCGGAATGAGCGTTTCGCTCGCCAAGGGGCAGAAGATCAGCCTGGAGAAGGCGGGCGGTGGGCGGCTGAGCGTGGTCCGGATGGGCCTCGGCTGGCGGGCCGCGCAGCCCAAGGGGTTCTTCGCCAAGCTGCTCTCCGCCGGCCAGCAGATCGACCTGGACGCCTCGGCCGTGCTGTTCGCCCAGGGGCGCCCGGTGGACGTGGTGTTCTTCCAGCACCTCACCAGCGACGACGGCTCCGTCCGGCACAGCGGCGACAACCTGGTCGGCGGCGCCGGCGACCAGACCGACGACGAGTCGATCACCGTCGACCTGACCAGGATCGCCGCCGAGGTCGACCAGATCGTCTTCACCGTCAACTCCTTCACCGGGCAGACCTTCCAGGAGGTCGAGGCGGCCTTCTGCCGCCTGGTCGACGAGACCACCGGCGCCGAGCTCGCCCGCTACACGCTGACCGGCGGCGGCCCGTACACCGCCCAGATCATGGCCAAGGTGCAGCGCACGCCGGACGGTTGGCAGATGGCCGCGATCGGGCAGCCGGCCAGCGGGCGCACCTTCCAGGACCTGATGCCGGAGCTGGTCAAGCACCTCTGACGCACGACGAAGGGCCCGGCCGCGTGGCGCGGTCCGGGCCCTTTCGCGTGGCTGCGGCGGTGCTCAGCCCACCTGGTCGCTCACTTCGTCGGCGTGGCCGAGGGCGAGAGCGAGGCACTGGGGGTGCCGCTCGCCGCCGCGCTCGGGCCGGCCGTGGTGGTGGGCGTGGCGGTGGCGCCGGGCGTGGCCGTGGTCGTGGCGGTGGGGCTCGGGCAGCCGGTGGGCGTGCCGGTCGGGGTGCCGCTGGGCGTGGCGGACGGGCCGGCGGACGGCGTGGTGCTCGACGTCGCGGTCGGGGACGGCGAGCCGGTCGGCGTCGCGGTGCCGCTCGGCGTGGCCGTGGTCGTGGCGGTCGGGCTCGGGCAGCCGGTGGGCGTGCCGGACGGGGTGCCCGAGGGCGTCGTGGTCGGCGTGGCGCTCGGCGACGGGCTGCCGCTCGGGGTGGCCGAGGGGCTGGCGGACGGCGAGGGCGAACCGGACGGCGTGGGCGTGGTGCTGGGCGTGGGCGTGGTGCTGGGCGTGGGTGTGGTGGTCGGCTGCGCCGAGGGCGAGGGCGCCGTGCTCGGCGTCGGGCTCGGGGTGTCCGGGGTGGTGGGCTGCGGCGCCGGCGCCGTGCCCGTGCCGCCGTCGCCCGAGCCGGTGCCGGCGCCGGAGGGCCGGGTGAACGGCGAGGGCAGCGGGATCGGGGCGGAGCCCGTGCCGTCCGGGACGGTGCTGATCGTGCCGCTGCCGAAGTGGGCCATCCAGTTCTTGACGGTGCGCAGGTACTCGGTCGAGTTGTTGTAGCTGAGGATCGCCCGGTCGAGCTGCGCCGGGTCGGAGAGGTCGCGCCCGCCCGCGCACAGGTAGCGGCCGGCCGCCTCGGCGGCGTCGAAGATGTTGTTCGGGTCGGCCTTGCCCTTGCCGGTGGTGTCCACGCCCCAGGTCTCCCAGGTGGACGGGATGAACTGCATCGGCCCGACCGCGCGGTCCCAGCGGGGATCGCCGTCGTAGCGGCCGCCGTCGGTGTCGGGTATCGCGGCGAAGCCGTTGCCGTCCAGCACGGGGCCGAGGATCGGGGTCAGGGTGGTGCCCGCGGCGTCCACCCGGCCGCCGTTCGCCTGCCCGGACTCGACCTGGCCGATCGCGGCCAGCAGCTGCCACGGCAGGTGGCAGCCCGGCGAGCGCTGCGCCAGCGAGGCCTCGGCCTGGCGGTAGGCGGCGAACACCGTGGCGGGCAGCGACGCGCCGGTGGCGCTGAACGGCCCGGCCACCGGCGCCCCGGGCAGGCCGGGCAGCGCGGGCAGGGTGCCGGGCGGCTGCGGCAGCTGGACGGTGCCGCCGCCGTCCGCGGGGACGCGGGTGCCGGTGCCGGGCGTCGCGGAGCCCGTGACATCGCCCTGGGCGGAGGCGGCCGTGGCGGAGTCCGCCGCCGCGACCGGGGCCAGCCCCAGGCCCGTCACCTGCGACCCGGCCAGCGCGGCCAGCGCGGTGAAGGCCGCGGCCGTACCGGTGACCCGCTTGCCGAGCCTGACTTTGCGCCCGCCTCCGGCGCTGCCGAGACTGCCGAACTTCGCCGCCATGTGGTGCCCCTCCCCGTTGCCGCCCGGTCCTCTCCGGAACGGTTGAGCCGTCGTCATCGTGCCGCGCCGTGGGCGGCCGGCACGCTCCGCCGGATGATTAGTATCACGACCATCTGACAGTGGCGGAGTGCCTGCGGTGAACTTCCGGCGGAGACGCCGGGGTGGTCGCCCCTGCCGTCCCCAGGACCCCTCGGGGGAACAGGAGTTGGCCGGGGGCACAACGGAGGCGGGCCGGGCGCTCCGGCGGGCGGGAGGGCGGCCCGGGGCACGGAGGTGGTGCGTGCGCGTCGTTCCGTGCCCCCCGGCGGCGCCCGCCGCCGGCCGTGTGACCAGCCGGGATGTCCGCCGCCCCGCCGGCCGTCCCTAGCAGGACGGTGACCCCGGCGCCAGGGGACGGCCCCAACTCGGCCCTGGACGGGTGACGTTCCGGTGAAAGTGGGCATGCCAGCGCGGGGTGCCCGGCAAGCTGTGCCCCGATGGCGATGCGGATGGAGGGCCGGACCGTGAGTGCGAACCTGCCGGAGACCGTGGCCGAGGGGTCGGTCGTCCTGCCGGCGCCTCCCCGGGTCGTGGACGATCTGGCCCGGGACCTGACCCAGGCCGCCGCGGCCGTCCGGGCGGTCTCGCGGATCTGCCGGGGCGGCGGGGACGTCTCCGTCGCCGCGTACACCGCCGTGGTCTGCACCGGGCGTTCGGCCGCCCGCGCCCTGGAGGAGGCGGCCGCCTGGTGCCGCCAGGCCCCCGAGGCCGAGGTGCACTCGCTGGCCTGGGCCCGCGTCCCCGGCCACCGGGAGGACGTGCACGAGTACCGCGTCACGCTGGCCGTCAGCTTCCCCGACGAGGAGACCGGCGAGCACACGGGGGACACCCACCACTCCTGCCGGTAGCGCGGTCGGGTCCGCGCGACACCGCCCCCGGCCGCGGAGGCCGTACCATCGCACCCATGGTCGACGGGGATACGAACCACATGAACGGGAACGCCCACGAAGCGGCGGAAGGCGGCGGCGGGGAAGGCGAGTTGTCGCGGCCCGCCGCCGTCGTGGTCACCGTCCTGGCCGCCGTGTGCGGGGCCGCGGTGATGCTGGCGTTCCTCAGCTGGCTGGGGTGGAGGGTCCCGCTGGTCGGCGTGCTGGTCGCCAAGGGCGGGATCAAGCTGGCGGTCGGCGGCTTCGCCGGGCTGGCCGCCGCGTTCGCCTGGCTGCGCACCCGGCTCCGCGCGGGAAAGCCGGGGCCGCCGCCGGAGCGCTGACCCGCCGGGGCGTCAACCCGCCTGCGGGGAGGGGCAGGTGAGGTCGTGCTCGGGGGCGCGGTCGGCCAGCAGGTACTGCTCGACCACATCGGTGACGCAGGTGTTGGCCGTGGGGTACTGGCCGTGGTCGCCGTTCCCGGTGACGGTGACCAGCCGGGAGCCGCGCAGCGCGCGGTGCGCCCCGAGGGCGGCCTCGTAGTAGGTGGCCGGGTCGTGCACCGAGTTGAGCATCAGGGTGGTCGGCAGGTGGGCGCCGGTGATCTTCACCTTGGGCGCCGGGCCGGTCGGCCAGGCGGCGCAGACCGCGCTGAACGCGAGGGTGCGCGCCCCGGCCAGCGGGTAGCGGGCGGTCAGTTCGGCGCCGCGCTCGATCCAGGTGTCCAGGCTCCGGTCCCACGGGGTGTCGGAGCAGGTCACCGAGAAGTACTGGGCCAGGAACTCGGGGCTGAGGTACTGGCCGAAGACCTTCCCGGCCAGCGCCTTGGCCGCCGGGGTGGCGGCCTGCCAGTCGTCGACGGCGGTCAGCGCCTCCGCCAGGTAGTGGAAGTTCGCGGCCTCGTAGATCGCGCCGATCGCGCCGTTGTCCAGCTGGTTCGGGGCGATCGTCAACGAGCCGTCCACGATCGGCCGGTCGTGCAGGCCGGCCCGGACCCGCTCCCAGTGCGCCCGGACCTCCTCGGCCGTCGAGCCCCAGTGGTAGGTGGCGTCGCGGGCGGCCAGCCAGGGCACGAAGTCCTCGTCGAAGCGGCGCTGGAAGCTCATCGGCTGGCCGAGTTCGAACCGCTCCCAGGTGCTCTCGAAGCCGATGTTGCTGTCCAGCACCATCCGCTCGACCCGGTGCGGGAAGAGCGCGCCGTAGTAGGCGCCGAGCATCGAGGCGTAGGACGGTCCGTAGTAGCTGAGCTTGCGCTCGCCGAGCAGGGTGCGGAACAGGTCGATGTCGTGCGCGCTCTGCTCGGTGTTCAGGAAGGGCAGCAGGTCGCCGCTGTTCTTCTGGCAGCTCTCGGCGAACTTGCGCGCGTTGGCGACGACCCGGTCGGTCGCCGCGGGGGACCGGTCGCGGTAGTCGCCGGCCAGGAACTCCTGGAACTCCGCCGGGGTCTGGCACACCGCCCGGGTGCCGTCGCCGGTGCCGCGCTGGTCGAAGCCGACGATGTCGTACGCGGCGGCGACGGCCGGTGCCGAGGTGGCCAGGCCGGCCGGGCGCAGCCGGCCGTTCTGGGCGCCGGGGCCGCCGGCGGCGATCATCAGCGCGCCCTTGCGCTTGGCCGGTTCGGTGGCGCGGTGCCGGGAGACGGCGATGCTCAGGTCGGCCCCGGCGTCGGGGTGGTGCCAGTCGCGCGGGACGGTCATGGCGGCGCAGTCGAGGGCCGGTTGCCCGGCGCAGGGCTGCCAGTTCAGCGTCTGCGCGGTGTAGCGGGCCGGGACCGGACGGGCGTCGCCGGGGTCGCGGCCCGCGTCACGGCTGTCGGCGTGGGCGGCGGTGGGCACGGCCAGGCCGGCGAGGACGGCGGCGGCGACGGTCAGGGCGGCGCGCCGGCTGCGGGATGCGGTGGTGTTCATGGGAATGATCCTTCCCGCCGTGGTCCTGACGGTCGATCAAGCACGCGCCCCTGTCCGGGGTGGTGCTGGGTACACCCCGTTCGGGGCGGGCGCGGGGCGGGTGCGGGGGCGAACGCCGGGTGCCGGGTGCGGCGGGTGCCGGTTCAGTAGGCGGCGGTGAAGCGGGCGCGGCGGTGCGCGGGCCGCTCGGCCTCGTCGAGCAGGGCGACGGCCAGGTCCTCCATGGAGATCGCCGAGTTCCCGTCCGCGTCGACGAGCAGTTCGTCCCGGCCGATCCGGAACCGGCCGGTGCGCTCGCCGGGCTCCAGCAGCGCGGCGGGGCTCAGGTACGTCCAGTCGACCTCGGACTCGGCGCGGTAGAGGTCGAGCTGCTCGCCGCAGGCCAGCGCGATCGGCCGGATGTCGGCCGGGAAGCCGGGGTCCTCGACGACGGTCGTGCCGCCTGTGCCGGGGACGGTCAGGCTGCCCGCGCCGCCCACGGCGAGCAGCCGCACGCCCGTCCCGGCGAGGCCGGCCAGCAGGCCGCGGGTGGCGGCGGGCAGTTCGTGCTCGCTGCCGGGCGCGGGCCGGGTCGCGGTGATGATCAGGTCCTGCCCGGCGGCGGCCCGGGTGACGGCCTCCGCGTCGCGGGCGTCGGCCACGGCGACCGCGACGGCCGGTGGCAGGTCGTGCGGCTTGGCGCGGTCCCGGACGACGGCGGTGACCTCGTGGCCGCGGGCCAGGGCCTCGGTGACGACCCGGCTGCCGACGCTGCCGGTGGCGCCGAAGACGGTGATGCGCATGGGTGACTCCTCGTGCTCGGAAGGGGTGGTGGCGGTGCGGGCGGGGCTCAGGCGCGTTCGCGGACGGGCGGGGGCGCGTCCTCGGTGCCGAGTGCGGGTGCGGCTGCGGGTTCCGGTTCGGGCCCGGGCGGGGGAGCGGCGGCCGCGCGGGGCCGTTGGATCTGGGCCGCGATCAGCGAGCCGAGCACGATCAGCGCGCCGAGCGCCTGCAGCGGTGAGAGGTCCTGCCCGAGCGCCAGCCAGCCGAGCGTGGTGGCGACCACCGGGCTGAGCAGCGAGAGGAAGGAGACCGAGGTCGGCGGGAGGGCGCGCAGGCCGCGGAACCAGAGGGCGTAGGCGATCGCGGCGCCGATCAGGCTGAGGTAGGCGTAGCCGAGCAGGTTCTGGCCGGTGAGGTGGGCGGGTGGCGGGCCCTCGACGAACAGGGTGACGGGTGCGAGCATCAGTCCGCCGGCGGTGAGCTGCCAGCCGGTGGTGGCGAGCACCGGTGCGGGGGAGGTCCAGCGCTTGGAGAGCACGACGCCGGTGGCCATCACCAGGGCGCCGCCGAGCGCGGCGACCACCCCGATCATGTCGAGGTGCGCGTTGGCGCGCAGGACGAGCAGGCTGACGCCCACGACGCCGGCGATGCCGGAGAGCACGGTGCGCAGGGTGAGCCGGTCGCCGAGCAGGGCGGCCGAGAGCCCGGCGGTGACCAGCGGTTGGACGGCGCCCACGGTGGCCGCGACCCCGCCGGGCAGGCGGTAGGCGGCGATGAACAGCAGGGCGAGGAATATCCCGATGTTGAGCGCGCCGAGCACGAGCGAGCGCCACCACCAACTGCCCTTGGGCAGGCGGCGGGTGAGGGCGATCAGCAGCAGGCCGGCGGGCAGGGCGCGCAGGGTGGCCGCGAGGAGCGGGCGGTTCGGTGGCAGGTATTCGGTGGTGACGAGGTACGTCGATCCCCAGACCGCGGGGGCGACGGCGGTCAGCAGCACGATTCCGAGGCGTTGTCTTAGCACTAAGCCAATGTATCTCAGCGCTAAGGTATTTTCCACAGGACTGGACCTGTGTGGTGGCCCACAGTTACCTGAGCACTAAGGAAACTTCGGGTGTCGCCTACCCTGGAGCGGTGACAGATCATGTGGACCGCGTCGTCGCGCAGTGGGGTGCCGAGCGCCCCGACCTGGACGTCTCCCCGATGGAGGTGTTCGGCCGGCTCAAGCGCCTGCACCGGCTGGTGAGCGGCGAACTCGACCGGACCTTCGCCGCGCACGGCCTCGACGCCCCCTCCTTCGACGTCCTCGCCACGCTGAAGCGCAGCGGCCCGCCCTACCGCCTGACCCCCACCGGACTGATGCAGTCCGCCATGGTGACCTCCGGCGCCATCACCCAGCGCCTCGACCGCCTGGAGGCCCGCGGACTGGTCACCAGGACCCGCAGCGACCAGGACGGCCGCAGCCGCGAGGTCGCCCTCACCCCCGAGGGCCATGCGCTGATCGAGCGGGCCCTGCCCGACCACCTCGCCACCGAGCGGCGCCTCCTCGCCGGCCTCGACGAGGCCGGCACCGCCGCCCTGGTCGAGAGCATGCGCGCCATGCTCACCGCCCTCGGCGACGTGAACGGCCCGCCCGAGCGGTGACGCGGTGCCGGGTGGCGGTAAACCAATTGCCCGGCCGGGCGGGCCTCCCCTTGGATGGGCGCCATGGAAGACCCGATCTGGACCGCCCTGCCCGCCGAGGCCCGGGACGAGGTGGACGCGAACCTGCGCATCCGCCGCTTCGTCATGGCGATGAAGGTGATCCGCGACGCCTCGCCCGCGCCGGCGCCCGGCCTGCCCGCCTGTACGGACCTGGTCGCCGCGCGGTACGAGGAGCTCGGCCTCGGCCGGCCCTGACGGCGTCGAGCCGCCGGCCCGGGTCACGCGTTCACCGCGACCGCCTTGAAGAAGGTGTAGTGGAACGTCCCGCCCGGCTCGGCCGTCCGCCGCAGGTCCGCCAGACCCCGGTCGAACTCCTCCGCCGTGGTCAGCCCGCCGTCCAGCGCGTCCGCCCGCACCGCCTCCACCATCGCCACGAAGGTCCGCCGGGTGAAATGCTCCACCAGCCCCGGGCGGCTGGCGTCCGCGTAGACGGTGCGCGGACGGACCACCGGTTCGGCGAAACCGGCCGCCGTCAGCAGCGGGTGCAGCCGTCGCCCGATCAGGGCGTCCCCGCCCGCGTCGGCCTGCAGCCGGACCAGGTGGCCGATCGCGCGCCGGGCGGCCGGACTCTCCGGGTGGAACAGCGCGGAGCCGTGGTCGCCCTCGATCACCGTGATCGTCCCGCCCGGCCGCAGCACCCGGCGCAGCGCCGCCAGGGCGGCCACCGGGTCGGCCAGGTGCTCCAGCACGAAGCACACGAAGACGTGGTCGAACGAGCCGTCCGGGAAGGGCAGTTCGTGCAGGTCCCCGTGGTGCCAGGACACCTGCGCGCCGGGTGCCGCGGCCGCCACCCGGGCGCGGGCCAGCGCCAGCGACTCCGCCGACAGGTCCGCCGCCGTGAGCAGCGCCCCCGGGCTGCCCGCCAGCAGGTGCACCGTCTGCGCCCCCACCCCGCAGCCCGCCTCCAGCACCCGGCTGCCCGCCGGGAACGCCGTGTCCGAGTGCAGCAGCCGGGCGAGGGTGTCGGCCTGGTCGCCGAGGCGCAGCGCCTCGCGCTCCGAATAGCCGTGGACGTAGGCGTGGTCGTTCCCGTGGGTCTTCTCTACTGCCGTTTCCGTGGTCATGGCTCAACCCTCGCGCCACTATGGACCGGTGAACAGGTCCAAAGGCGCGGCATTCGCCCGGTCCAAAACCGCCGAGACCGGCGCCGACTTCCTCCAGCTCGACCCCGCCGAGGCCCCGCCCGGCGGCCTCACCGACTGGCTCGCCCGCCGACTGCGCGAGGCCGTCGCGGACGGCCGCCTCCCGGCCGGCAGCCGGTTGCCCGCCAGCCGGGTGCTCGCCGCCGAACTCGGCGTCTCCCGCGGGGTGGTGACCGACGCCTACCGGCGCCTCGCCGAGGAGGGGCAGCTCGACGGCCGGGGGCGGGGCGGCACCGTCGTCGTCGGCCCGCCCGCGCCCGCCGTCGCCACCGCGCCGCCGCCCGCCCGCCCCGCACCCGGGATCTTCCGCGCCGGCCCCGACCCCGGCCCCGAGCTCTTCGACCGCCTGCGCGCCGCCCCCGCCCGGATCGACCTCACCCCCGGCCTGCCCGACCTCGCCGCCTTCCCCCGCACCGCCTGGCTGCGCGCCGAACGCGCCGTCCTCGACGGCCTCGCCGCCGCCGACCTCGGCTACGGCGACCCGCGCGGCACCCCCGCGCTGCGCCGGGCCGTCGCCCACTGGCTGGCCCGCAACCGGGGCATCCGCGCCGACCCCGACGAGGTGCTGATCGTCGCCGGCGCCGCCCAGGCCCTCGCCCTGCTCGGCCGCACCCTCTCCCGGACGGGCGTCACCGAGGTCGCCGTCGAGGACCCGGGCTCGCTCGGCACCCGGCAGCACCTCGCCCACTGGCTCGCCGCGACCCCGCCCGTCCCCGTCGACGCCGAGGGCATCCGGGTCGACGCGCTGCGCGCCACCGGCGCCCCGGCCGTCCTGCTCACGCCCGCCCACCAGTACCCGACCGGCGTCGTCCTCGGCGGCGAACGGCGGCGCGACCTGCTCGGCTGGGCGGCCGACGGCGGCCTCGTCCTGGAGGACGACTACGACGCCGAGCACCGCTACGACCGCCCGCCGGTGCCCGCCCTGCGCGCCGCCCTGTCCGAGCAGGTCTGCCATCTCGGCAGCGTCTCGAAACTGCTCGCCCCGGCGCTGCGCACCGGCTGGCTGCTGGTGCCCGCCCGGCTGCGCGGGGCCGTGCTGGAGGCCAAGCGCTTCGCCGACCTCGGCAACCCGGCGCTGCCCCAGCTGGTGCTGGCCCGGCTGATGGAGTCCGGCGACCTGGAGCGCCACCTGCGGCTGGTGCGCCGGCGCCACCGCCGCCGCCGGGACACCATGATCGCCGCGATCCGCACCCACCTGCCGCAGGCCACCGTCCACGGCGCCGCCGCCGGCCTGCACCTGATGCTCACCCTCCCACCGGGCCCCGCCCGCACCGACGTGGCGCTGGCCGAAGCGGCGCTGGCGCACGGCGTCAAGGTCCAGCCCCTGACCTGGCACGCCCGGCTGCCCTCCCCGCCGGGCCTGGTCCTCGGCTACGCGGCGAGCTCACCGGGCGAGATCAGCGAAGGCGTCGCGGTCCTGGGGGAGTTGGTGCGGTCGGCCGGCCGGCGGCCACCGTCGCCGGGGGCCGCCTGAGTGCTACCCGGCGGCTCCGGGGTCCGGCTCGTCACGCGGGGAGCGCCACCACGGGTCGGCGGCGGCGCGGGCCAGCTCCGCCTCGTACTGGGCGGCGTCGAAGGTGTACTCCAGCGGCCGGGTCGAGTCCGCGGGAATCTCCCAGTCCGTCCAGAGCACGACGTCGCCGATCCGCCGGATCACGGCGGTCAGGTAGCCGCAGCAGCCTCCGGTGCACTCCGGCTCGGCCAGGACCACCCGGCGGGGCTCCTCGGCGGCCCGCAGGGGGCTGGGCTCGTCGAGGGGGAACTGCCGCACGGGGGAGAGGCCGCGGCCGTCCGCGCCGGGGCCGATCGACTCCTCGATGAGGTCCTCGCCGGCCGCGAGGAAGCGCACCTGGGGCCGGCGCCGGTCCGTGACCCGAATTTCCAGATGATCGAACACCGGGTCAGCCTATGCCGGGGGCGCGCCGTGCCGCAGGCGGGTTTCCGGGGGCCGGCCCGCGGGCCGCCGCATGCCGCCCACCGCGCGGCGCACTGCCGGGCGGCGGCGCGGCCCGGCTACGCTGGCCGCGCCCGAAGGCGCCGACGACCGCCGACCACCGGTGCCGACCGCTGCCGACCCCTGGAGACGTGATGGTCCCGTTCCGGCGTGCCGTTCAACTCGGGGTGGCGGTCCTGGTGTTGGGGGCCGCACTCGGCCCGGCGCCGGCCGGTTCGGCGGCGGTGGCGCGCAGCGCGCCCGGTGAGAGGAGCACGGCGATGACCGGCCACCACCACCCGGACTCCCGCACGCTCGCCGGGCGGCGGATCGTGCTCTCCTACCCGGGGCCGACCCCGCCGCCCGAGGTGCTGGGCGCGATCCGGGCGGGCCGGGCGGCCGGGGTGATCCTGTTCGGCGAGAACGTCGGGAGCCCGGAACAGCTCGCGCGGGCCGTCGCGGACCTGAACCGCGCGGCGGCCGAGGCGCCGGAGCCCCGGCGGCTGCTGCTGATGACCGACCAGGAGGGCGGCAAGGTCCGGCGGCTGCCCGGTGCGCCCGAGCTCTCCGCCCGCCGGACGGGCCAGGCGGCGGACCCGGTCGCCGCGGCCGTCGCCTCCGGTACGGGCGCCGCCGGGACGCTCGCCGACGCCGGGCTCGACGTCAACCTCGCGCCGGTGCTCGACGTCTACGACACCCCGGACGACTTCATCGACCACCACGAGCGCTCCTACGGCCAGGACCCGGCCCGGGTCGGCGAGTTGGCCGCCGCCTTCCTCGCCGCCCAGCAGGGCCTCGGGATCGCCGCGACCGCCAAGCACTTCCCGGGGCTCGGCGCCGCCGCCCGCGACGAGAACACCGACGTCCGCCCGGTCACCCTGCCCGTCCCGCTGGAGCGGCTGCGCGAACGCCACGAGGCGCCGTACCGGGCCGCCATCGCGGCGGGGGTGCGGCTGGTGATGACCTCCTGGGCGGTCTACCCGGCGCTCGACCCGGACCGCCCGGCCGGGCTCTCGCCCGCCGTCGTCCAGGGCGAGCTGCGCGAGCGCCTCGGCTTCGACGGCGTGACCGTCACCGACGCGCTGGAGGCCGGAGCCCTCGCCCCGTACGGCGGCACCGGGGACCGCGCGGTGGCGGCCGCCGCGGCCGGGATGGACCTGCTGCTCTGCTCGGCCCGCGATCCCCGGCAGGGCGCGGAGGCCACCGAGGCCCTGGCGGCGGCCCTGGACTCCGGCCGGCTCGACCCCGGGGCCTTCGCCGCCGCCGTCGACCGGATCGACCGGCTGCGGGCCGAGCTGGAGGAGTGAGCCGGCCCGGTCGGCACGGCCCGACCGCCCGGGGCGGGTTTGCGTCATCGAAGGCAAGATTTTGGCCGGGTCGATGATTCGAAGGGCAAATCCGGTTCGAGGCAGGTGAATCGCATGGCAAAGTCTTGGTCATGCCGCCTGTGAAATGTCACATGTGGTACGTCGATCGTTCTCGAATATGGGGAGCGATCTTGAATCGACTCATGAAACCCCTGAAGGATTCGAAGGAGACGCCATGAACCGCATCGCCCGACTCGCGGTGGGCACCGCCGGTGCCGCCGCCCTGCTCGCCGTGCCCGCACCCGCGCTCGCCGCCGCCCAGCCGGCGGGGGCGGCCGCCGCCACGGTCACCACCTGCGGGTACTCCGGCCTCCAGGCCGGCCTGAACACCAAGGTCTGCGCCGACGTCACCGGCGACAGTGTCGTGATCTACGGCCAGATCGGCCTGGCCGGCCCGCCCTCCCCGGGCACCCCGTGGCCCCCGGCGCCGCGCGAGCTGATCACCAAGCTCTCGGCGGAGGTCGTCGGCGGGCCGTCGCTCGGCTCGGTGTCCGGGCGGACGGTGTTCACGGTCAGCACCGTGCGGGTCGACGGGATCAGTGCCACCGCCCCGTGCGGCTCGGTCGTGCACGCCACCTTCGCGCTGGACGCGATCTGGCCGGTTATGCCCCCGGTCACCCTGGATGTGCCTGTAGCCTGCTGACGATACGTCACTATGACTGCCGGGCCCGGGAGTTGGCAGCCTCCCGGGCCCGGCCCTCCGGAGCCGCGCGCTCCGGAGGGCGGGTGGCGTCCGCCGCCCGCCCGTCACCCTCCGCGGACGGAATCGCTCCGGAGTGCTGTGACGACTTGAAGAAATCTTCATCTGTCGCGATGATGCCTACCGTCCGGGGTGGGCACCCCGCCCGGACGACCATCGAATCCGGAGCAGAGGGAGAGAAGCGGACGATGCCGGTCCCGCTGTACCAGGCGAAGGCGGATTTCTTCCGCACCCTCGGCCACCCCGTCCGCATCCGGGTCCTGGAGCTGCTCCAGGACGGGCCCCGGCCGGTGCGCGAGCTGCTGGCGGAGATCGAGGTCGAACCGTCCAACCTCTCCCAGCAGCTCGCCGTGCTGCGCCGCACCCAGCTGGTCACCGCCACCCGCGAGGGCAACACCGTGGTGTACGCGCTCAGCACCCCGGACGTCGCCGAGCTGTTGCGCGCCGCCCGCCGCATCCTGACCGAGCTGATCACCGACCAGGGCGCGCTGCTCTCCGAGCTGCGCGCCTCCGGTGGCCGGTCGCCCCGCTGAGCCCGCGCCCGAGCCCGAACCGGCCGACCGACCCACCCGAGGAGAACCCCCCGCCATGAGCGACAGCGAGACCGGCACCGCGAGCGAGAGCGGCGGCGCGAGCCACGGCGCCGGCGACAGCACGAGCGAGGAGAAGGCGCGCCGCAAGCAGATGCTCATCCGCGCGGGCATCTACATCTTCGCCACGCACCTGTTCGCCGGGTTCGTGCTGCTGCTGTTCGCGCTCGGCGACCGCAAGTAGCCCGCCGCCGGCCCTACCGGTACCGGCGGGTGGTGCGGGACCAGATCCGGACGCCGTCGACCAGCTCCCGGGTGCCGTCGAGGTACCAGCGCCCGTCCGGGTGCCGCCGCACGAGCTCGGCGCGCAGCGTCTCGCACTCCTCGCGCAGCCGGGCGACCCGGTCACGGACGGCCCGCACGGCCCGCCGCCGGGTGCAGTCGAGGGCCCGCTGCACGGTGTGGACGGTGTTGAAGGCGGGCGCGCTCTGCCGCTCCTCGCGCTCCAGCGAGTGCAGGTCGTTGATCAGCGTGGCGGCGTCGGCGGTGGCGGCGCGCAGCCGGTGCAGGGCCGGGTCCGCGTGGAGGGCGGCGGGGGCGTCGGTGCCGCGGAGTCGTTCCAGTATGTTCATGAACGGGTAGAGGCAGCTGCCGTGTCGGCGCAGCCGCATGGTCTCGGCGAGTCCGAGGGCCGGCACGGTGCCACCGGCCCGGTGCCCGGCCTCGGCGGGGAAGGTGGCCAGGCAGGCCTGCCACTCGCGGGCGGCGCGCGCCCGCCAGGCGGGGGTCGCGGCGGCGGTCTGTCGGTGCCACAGCTCGCGCCAGGCGGTGAGCAGCGGGGCGTGGCCGGTGCCGCTCGGGGCTGTGTCGCTCGGTTCGGTGTCGCCCCGCAGGACGGCGAGCAGCGGGTCGACGAGGGCGTGGGCCTCGGCGGGTCGGCGACCGGGCGGGCCGTCGAAGCGGTCGTCGAGGATGGTGAACCAGCCGAGCACGTCGACCAGCAGGTCGAGGTCGGCTCCCCGGGCGCGCGGGTAGGCGTGGCCGATCAGCTCGTGCAGCGCGTTCGCCCGGTAGCCGGGCAGCTCGGCCGGGGTGAGCAGGCCGTGCCGGAGGGCCCAGGCGGTGTGCCGGTCGGCGGCGGCCGCCAGCTCCGCCGGGGGTCGGGGTGCGGCGGGGGCCGGCGGGGCGACCGGGTCGAGCGTGGCCCGGGCGGCCGGGACGGCGGAGCCGGGCGGGCCCGCGAGGACCGGACCGACGTCGATCGCACCGGCGTCGACCGGGCACCCGCCCGGCGCCGCCGGGTCGCCCTCGCCCGGCCGGGCCGCGCGCGGCGCCAGCCGCACCCGCAGCCCCTGCGCCTGGACGGTGGTCCAGACCACCTCCCGGGCCCGGACCCCGGGCACCGCGACCGGGCGCCAGCGGCGCAGGATGGCGGCCGCCGCGACGGTCAGCTCGGCCCAGGCGAACGCCTCCCCGATGCACTTGTGCTTGCCCGCGCCGAACGGCAGGAAGGACGGCCGCCCCACGCCGCCGGCGGCGTCCTGCCAGCGTTCGGGGCGGAAGGCCAGCGGGTCGGGGTAGCGCTCGGGGTCGCGGTGCAGGGCGGTGAGGCTGTACAGCAGCTCGGTGCCGGCCGGGATGTGGTACGGGCCGAGGTCGACGGGCGCCTCGGCGGTGCGCATCAGGAAGGCGTTCGGCGCGTGCAGCCGCAGCACCTCCTGGGCGACGGCGCGGGTGTACGTCAGCCGGGCCAGCGCCTCGGGGGTGGGCGCGGTGCCCGCCGGCAGGTGCCGGTCGAGTTCGGCGAGGATCCGGGCCTCGACCTCGGGGTGGCGCAGGAGTTCGTCGAGCAGCCAGGTCAGGGTGGTGGAGACGGTCTCGGTCCCGGCGCCGAACATGGTGATCGCCTCGGAGCGGACGTCGGCCTCGGTGAGCGGGCGTCCGGTGGCCGGGTCGGTGGCGGCGCGCAGCAGGGCGGGCAGGGTGCCGCGCGCGGTGTCTCCGCCGTCCGGGCCGCGCCCGTTGACGGCCTGGTCGACGACCTGGTTGAGGGCCCGCACGGCGGCGTCGAAGCGCCGGTTGACGGGCAGCGGCAGTCGGCCGAGCGCCGGGTGGGGGTAGAGGGACTGGACGATCTGGCCCTTCACCAGGTCCGGCAGCGCGCGGTGGAAGGCGAGGGCGGCGTCCTCGCTGAGCCGGGCGTCGAACAGCGAGCGGGTGACGATCTCCAGCGCCAGGTGGTTCATCTCCTGGGCGACGTCGAGCACTTGGCCGGGGTGCCAGCGTCCGGCCCGTTCCTCGGTGACCTGGTGCATCACGGCCAGGTAGTCGGCCATCCGGTCCGGCCCGAAGGCGGGCTGGACGATCCGGCGGCGGTCGCGGTGGGCCCGGCCCTCGGACATCAGCAGGCCGTCGCCGAAGGCGGTCTTGAGGGTGTCCTGGACGGCGCCGCGCGGGCAGTCGTGGGCCAGCGCGACCAGCAGGGTGTGGACGAGCCGGGCGTCGGTGACCACGCACACGCTGCGCGGGCCGAGCCGGATGCGGACCACGCCGCCGTGCGGGGCGAGTGAGCCGAGGAAGCCGAGCGGATCGCGCAGCAGCGCGGCGGCGTGGCCGAGGCCGGGCAGTGCGCCGGGGGCGAGCGCGGGGAGGGCGGGCCTGCCGGTGGTGGCGGGCGGGGCGGTTCTCGGAGGGACGATTCCCGGCCGTGGACAGCGGCGTGGGGTCTCGGTCTGCAGGGACATGACACTACCTCTCGGGAGATGGATCGGTGCGGGCGGAGCTGGGGGCGGCGCCGGCGCCGGTCGGAGGGCGGGGTCGACCGCCTCGGACCCCGCGTGCGTCCTGCCTGGAGGGCGCACGCCATGGCAAACGCGCCGGTCCCGAGGTCGTTGCGCGGTACCCCTGCGGATCACTCCAACGGTCGATCGTCGGCGGCCGGTCCGGCCCGCCCGGGCCGTCGTGCCGACCTGCGCCGGAACCCGCGCCCGAGCGCCGCACCCGGGGCCCGGGGCAGGGTCCTTCGGCCCTCGCCGCCCGGCCGTGCGGGGGTCAGCATGGTGTTCCGGAGAAGGAGGAACCTCTGATGACCCGTCTGCGCCACCGGCCCGCTCCCGACGTCCGGGTGGAGATCCGCGGCGAACTGCCGCGCGAGGACGCCGAGTACGCCCGGGCCGCGGCGCTGGACACGGCCGCCGTCCTCGGTGCGGACACCCGCGGGCTGCGGCTGCGGGTCACCTGGCTGCGCGCGCACGCCGGCCCGGGCCCGGTCGCCGGTTCCGTCACCAGGCCCGCCCTGGCGCAGGCCGACGTCGACCTGGCCGGCACCGGCCCCGTCCGGGTCCAACTCGCCACCCGCACCGTCCGGGAGTCCGTCGACCTCGTGCTCGGCACCCTCGCCGGCCGGGCCGTGCGGCTGCGCGAGCAGGGCGACATCGGCTTCGCCGCCCGCCACGAGAGCGCCTACCGGCCGCAGTACGCCGAGCGCCCGCTGCCCGAGCGCCGGATCGCCCGGCACAAGACCGTCCGGCCCGCCCGCCGCACCCCCGACCAGGCGGCCCGCGAACTCCTCGCGCTCGACCGGGACTTCCACCTCTTCCAGGACGCGGCGACCGGGCGGCCCGCCGTCGTCCACCGCTGCCCGCCGAACGGCGAGGTCCGGCTGTGGACCCCGGACGGCGCCGACCCGGCCGGCCCGCCCCACCTCGCCGGGCCGCTCGACCCGGCCGAGGCCGCGCGCCGGCTCTGGTTCGGCAGCCGCCCGTTCGTCTGCCACACCGACCCCGACGACGGCCGTGCCCGGGTGCTCTACCGGCGCTACGACGGGCATTACGGCCTGATAACGCCGGTAGCGGACGGCGCTCGCGGGGCAGGGATCACCTCGGCACCCCACTGACCCACCCGCACCGAAGGTACGACCAAGGCACCGAACGCCCACGCCGGGCCCCACGCCGAGACAGAGGAACGGGACCATGGACTGCGACGACGTCATGCTGACCGTCCGGATCGCCGCCGCCGAGCGGGCGCTGCTGCGGGACCTCGCCCGCGCCCACGGCGGCGACGTCTCCGAGGTGGCGGTGGACGGCCTGCTGGAGGTCGTCCCCGCGCTGCACGACGACGGCTCGCTGCTGCCGCTGCAGCGCGTCCTGGCCCGGCCCGCGCCCTGCGCCCTCACCCTGTGGCTGCCCGCCGCCGTCGCCGACCTGCTGCCGCTGCTCGCCGAGCGGCTCGCCCGCACGGCCGGGCCCGCCGCGGCCGCGCCCAGCGGCGCGCTCTCCGCCGCGCTGCGGCTCTGGCTCGCCGGGGACCCGGCCGTGCTGGCCGCGGGGCTCGGCAGAATGCACGGCGGGAGCGTGGCCGCGGCCCGGCCGGTGCCGACGCACGCGGGCATCGGGGTCGCGGCCTGATCGGGAGGCGTTGCTGACGATTAGTCAGCAACCCTGTGGGGCCGGTGTGTTGCGGATCGCCGCCCTCCTCGTCGTGGCTCTGGTCAGGGCCCGCCGGGAGGTCTAGCATTCCGGACACGACAGCCGGAGTCGCCGGCCCGGGGCTCCGGCCGGGTGGTCATCACCACCCCTTGCCGGGGAGCGCACACCCCCCGAATGCGCTCCCCGGCACCTTCGTGTTCCGGGCCGGTTTCCGGTCACGACGCCCCCGGCGGCCGCGCGGCGAACTCCGCCGCAAACCCCCGCGCCGCCTCCGTGACATCTTCCGGACGCCTCCGGGTAACTCCGTGGACCGTTTCCGTTATCCTCGGGCGCCCCCGTCGCTCTCCCGGGCAAGCACCGGCCGACCCCGCCCCCGCCGCACCGCCGCTCCCGCGCACCGTCCCCCACCCGACGAGGATTGCCCGCCATGCGAACCCGCCAGCTGTCCGCCGCCCTCGCCCTCGCCACGGCGGCCGCCCTGCCCAGCGCCGCCCCCGCCGCCGCCCACGGCGGAACCGTCCGACTCGAACTCTCCGGCACGCCCGGCGGCCACGTCCGCACGCTCGCCACCTGGGCCGACGACCACGACCCGGTCACCGAGGGCTTCACCGGCACGGTCGCCGCGACCGCCTCGGACGGCCGCACCGCCGGCCCCTGGCGCCTGGTCTCCGTGCCGGACCAGCCGGGCGCGTACACCACCCGCGAGAGCCTGCCCGCCGGGCACTGGCGGGTGAGCGTCGCCTGTACCTCCCCGGCCCCCGGGCACGACGAGCGCGACTTCGACGTCGACCCGGCCACCGACGGCGCCCTGGCGGCGAGCGGCGCCTCGGGCGGGGGTTCGGACGGCTCCCCGGCCGTGGGCGGCGACGACCCGGCGGAGACCGCGCCGCCCGCGGTGAGCGCGCTGGCCGCCCCCGGCGGCAGGCCCGTCCACGAGACCACCGACGGCGCCACCACCTGGGCCGCCATCGGCACCGCCGCCGCGGCTGTGCTGCTCGTCGCCACCGGCCTCTGGCTGCGCCGCCAGGCCCGGCCCTGACGGTCTCGGCCCCGACAGTCCTGGCCCGGGGCGGTCCCGACCCTGACGGCCCGCCCCGGCGGGTGCGGGTGCCGGCGGGCGGGCTACTTCACCGCCGTGCCGGACTTCTCCCAGTTGTCGCGCAGCCGGTCCAGGTAGGACTGCGCCTGCGGGCCGATCTTGACGCCCCGGGCGAAGGCCAGCATGTTCCCCGCGCCCGCGTTGTAGCCGAGGGCGAGCAGCTCGTTCCGGGTGAGCGGCGCGGAGGGGTGGGCCGGGAGCTGCGCGGCGAGGTCGTGCAGGTGCCAGCAGGCGGCCTGGACGGCGAGGTCGCGGTCGTCCGGCAGCTCCTCCCACCGGCGGTCGGCGAACGGTCGGCCGGGTCTGGTGTCGTCGAAGGCGGCCCGGTGCATGTTGGCGATGCCGAAGGAGGCGTCCGGCTTGCTGCGCTGCCAGGCCCGTTCGAGGTCCGGGTCGTGCGGCTTGTACGACTCGTTGTAGAGGATCGCCATCACCAGCTGCGGGTCGACCCCGGCCTCGGCGGCGTACCGGCGGACCGGCCCGGCGTAGTCGGCGGGGTCGTAGCGCCCGCCCGTGCCCGGCTTGCCGGCCGAGGGAGTCGGCGTGGCCCCCGCCCCCGCCCCCGCCGCGGCCGGGGCGGCGGACGGCGTCGGGGAGGGGCCCGCCGCGGGCGGGTCGGGGAGGTGGCCGCCGCTGCGGACGATGCCCCAGCCGGCCGCGGCCAGCAGCCCGATCGCCACCCAGCGGCCCCAGCGCGGTCCCCGCTGCTCCTCGCTCACCGTGCCGCCCCCTCCCCAGTTCGCCGTTCTCCCGTTCGACCGTCGTACGGCCGACCGTGCCCCGCGGTGCCTATTCGGCCGGCTTCCCGGCGGGCTCCTCGGCGCCGTCGAGGTTGCGCAGGAAGTCCTTCGCCTTCTCGACGCCGGTGTCGATGTGCCCGCTGTACTTGCCGTCCGTCCGGTCGTCGATCACGTCCCCGACCTTCTCCAGGCCCTGCCCGAGCACGTCGCTGTGCTCCCGGGCGAGGTCGGTGGCCTTGTCCGCGAGGTTCTTCAGACTCTCAAACATGGTGACGCTCTGCTCCTCTGACGCGTTCCTGATGGTGTGCCGACGTGGCGGGGATCATGGTCATCCTAACGACGGCCTTCCGGACGGTCCGCAGCCGCCTGGAGACCACGGGTGACTTTGCCGGGACGGGTTTGTATGCTCCAGCCCGATATCTCCCGGTCTGTGGACACGGGGAACCGCCACCAGAACGGGCCGAGTCCCGGCATTCGCGGTGGCGGGAAACGGGCCACTGTGGCCGAAAACGATCGAGGGAAGTGCGCATGGCCGGTCAGCGGGCGAGAACGCCGTACCAGGACGCGGGACCGCGCACGGAGGACGCCGCCGTCCCCGCGCAGCGCTCCCGGGCGGCCGGGGCGACGGGGTCCGCGGACGGCGGTGGCGCGGCCGCCGGGCGGCCGGCGCGCGGCGGCCGGGCCGGGGCGTCCCGCCGCCGCCCGCAACCGACCCGCCGGGGCCGGGCGCCGGCGGTGCCGCTGGCCGCGGTCGGCCTGCCCGTCCTGGGCGGGATCGCCGACGAGCTGGGCGGGCCCGGCGTCGGCCTGCTGTTCGCGGTCGGCGCGGTGGCCGGGACGGCCGCGGCGGCCGCGCTGTGCAGCCGGGCCGGCCGCTGGTGGGTGGTGACCGCCGCGCCGATCGTGGTGCTGCTCACCGCCTCCGGCGTCGAGTACCTCGCGCACGCCGACAAGTACCGCGGCCCGGGCCTGGGCACCGGCGCGCTGCGCTGGGTGGTCGGCGCGTTCCCGGTGATGGCGGCGGCGACGGCCGCCGCCCTGCTGGTGATCGCGGTCCGGGCGGGGCTGGAGCGCCGGCGCCCCGCGGCGGGCGCCCCGACCGGAAGGAGCGGCCGTGGCTGAGCGCAGCGGCCCCCGCGGCCGCGCCCCGCGCCGCGGCAGCACCCCGCTGACCCTCGCCGGGCGCACCCTGGCCTGCACCGTCTCGATCGCGGTGCTCGGCGCCAGCGGCTTCACCTGGTACGAGTACCGCAGCCTCGACGACGGGATGGTCAAGTCGGGGGCGCTGGACGAGGCGAAGCGCCACGCGCCGCCGCACCTGGACAAGTCGGTCAACCTGCTGCTGATCGGCCTCGACAGCCGCAAGGACATGGACGGCAACGACCTGCCCAAGCAGTTCGTCGAGGACGAGCTGCACGCCGGCTCCAGCGAGATCGGCGGCTACAACACCAACGCCATGATCGTGCTGCACATCCCGGCCAACGGCGGCAAGGTCAGCGCGCTGTCCATCCCGCGCGACGACTACGTGCAGACCGTCGGCGCGGACGGGAAGATGCACAAGATCAAGGAGGCGTACGGCATCGCCAAGGAGGCCGCCGAGGCGAAGCTCTCCGGCAAGGGGCTCTCCAAGGCGGCGCTGGAGCGGCAGAGCCGGGAGGCCGGGCGCTCGGCGACCATCCAGACCGTGCAGAGCTTCCTGGACGTCCCGATCGACCACTTCGCCGAGGTCAACCTGATGGGGTTCTACGACATCGCGAAGGCCGTCGAGCCGATCCAGGTCTGCCTCAACCACCCGGTCGACGATCCGATCGTCTCCCGCACCGCCACCCACGAGGGCGGCGGCACCGGCCTCAAGCTCCCCGCCGGGATCAGCTCCCTCGACGCCGCGCAGGCGCTCTCCTTCGTCCGCCAGCGCCACCACCTCACCAACGGCGACCTCGACCGCACCCACCGGCAGCAGGCCTTCATCTCCTCCGTCGAGTACAAGCTCAAGCAGCAGGGCATCCTGAACGACTTCGGGCAGATGCAGAAGCTGTTCGACGTGGTGAAGAAGGACGTCGTCATCGACAACGAGTGGAACATCCTCGACTTCGCCCAGCAGGCGCCCAATCTCACCGGCGGGAACGTCGAGTTCAACACCCTGCCGATCACCGGCTTCAAGACGGTCGGCGGGCAGGAGGTCAACACCGTCAACCCGGACCTGATCAAGAAGATCGTCCGGCAGATCTTCAACCACGAACCGGCGCCCGCCGCGCCGGCCGGCCCGGCCGACCCCGGCACCGAGACCCCCTCGCCGACACCCACGGCGTCCCCGACCCCGAGCGCCGCACCGAAGGCCGTCGTCGACGTCAACGCGGCGGCGGGCGCGGGCGCGGCGGTCACCGAGTCCAAGGCCCTGGCCGAACTCGGCTACCAGGCGGGCCGGATCGGTGACGCCCCGGCCAGGACCAGGGCCACCACGGTCAGCTACGGCAGCGGCGCCAGGGCCGACGCCCAGCAGCTCGCCGCCCGGTACGGCGTGACCGCCACCCCGGCCTCCGGCGTCCCCGCCGGCCGGATCGTGGTCACCCTCGCCGCCACCCGCACCCCGTCCGCCACGCCCTCCGCCCCCGCGGGCGGCGCGGCGCCGGCCGACCCGTCCACCGACCCGGCGGCGGGCCTGCCGATGCAGGGGCCGGCCGTCAAGGCGGGCGGCATCCCCTGCGTCGACTGAGCCGGGGGCGGGCGTCCACCGGCCGGGTCGGTCAGCCGGCCGGCCGGTGGACGCGGACGTCCCGCAGCGGCTCGCGGAAGAGCACCTCGACGTACACGATCCGGCCGTCCACCACGTCCAGGAGGAGATCGCCCGTCGCGGGCAGCAGCGGCAGGCACCGGTGCCCCGGGCCGTACGGCGTGCCGCCCTCGTGCGGCGCGGTCCGGAAGCTCTGGCAGAAGTCGTCGCCGCAGCCGCACTCGGCGACCAGACGTAGGTCCCGGGCGCAGACGGCGAGTTCTCGCTCGCCCTCCGCTTCGAGGAGGGCGATCAGCTCGCGGACGAGGTCGGGGAAGACCTCGCGGACGAGCGGGTGCTCCGGTGCCGGGCTCACGGGCGCGGGGCCTTCTCGCCGTGGACGGCGGTGTACTCGGCGGCGAGCCAGGGGGCCAGGTCCTCGACGAGGGCGGCCAGGACGGCGCGGTCGGTGGTGGGGGTGCGGGCGACGACGGCGGCCAGGCGCATCTGGTCCGCGCGCTCCGGGTAGTACCCGGCGAAGGCCTCGGCGGAGGCGGCGAGGTCACTGGTCCAGCCGCCCCAGCGGGGCATGACCAGGGTGAAGCCGGTGCGCACGACCCGGCGGGAGACCCCGCGGCCGAGCGTTCGCAGCTCGCCGTCCGAGCCGGCGGCGGCCAGCCGCTCGCGCCAGCCGGGGAGGGCGAGCCCGAGGTCGCCGTTGGTCTCCCGGGCGAGCAGTGCGGACGGGCGGTAGCGGGGCAGTCCGGCGGCGAGGTCCGGGCCGAGCAGCGGGGTGCACAGGCAGGCCACGAACCAGCCCAGGTCGTGCCGCTCCAGCTCGCTGAGCAGCGTGCCGGTGCTCGCCAGCAGCACACCCACCCCGTCGATCCGGTCGAACCCGGCGTCCAGCGCGGCCTCGACGGCCCCGGCGTCCGCCCGGTCGGCCGCCGTGGGCTCGTGGTGCAGGGCGAGCAGCACGTCGAGGTCGGAGACGCCGGGGATCGCGGTGCCGCGCGGGATGCTGCCGTAGAGGTAGGCGCTGTGCAGCCGGTCGGGGCCGAACGCGGCGGCGATCCGCGCGCGGGCGGCCTCGACCACTGGCGCGAACTCCGCCGCCACCCGGTCGAGCGAGCCTTCGCGCGCGATGTATCCGTCCTGGTCGAGCCCCTTGTCGATCATGAGGGCATGATGCCGCGCCGCGCGGCGGACGGCCAGCGGATTTCCGCGACGCCTGGCGGCAGGGGATCCGCACCCTGCGCGAGGTGCTCGTACCGGCGCCGCCGGTCGCCGGGCAGCCGCTGCCGGAGCGCCGGGGTCGGGGGTCGGGTGCGAACTCGCGCGGCCGCCACCGGTCTTGACGGCCGGTGGCGGCCGGGGTGACGGGTTTCGGTGCGTCAGGGCGTAGCGCCCGGGGTGGTGGGGCAGGGCGGCAGCGAGGGCGACGTGGTGCTCGGGGTGGTCGCGCAGGTCGCGGTCGGCGTGCGGGCCGGGCTGCCGGCGGTCGTCGTGCCCTTGGCCGTGCTCGCCGAGGCGCCGGAGGTGGTGCCCGACGCGGACGAGGCGGACTTCTCGGCCGGCGTGCCGGCGGTGGTCGTCGTGCCGGAGCTGGTGGTCCCGGAGGTCGACGGGCCGCCGGACGACGTGGTCGCGCCCGAGGTGGTGGACCCGGACGTGGTGGCGCCGGAACTGGTCGACCCGGAGGTGGTCGACCCGGACGTCGTCGACCCGGAGGTCGTCGAGCCGGACGTGGTCGCGCCCGAGGAGGTGGCCCCGGACGTGGTCGCACCCGAGGAAGTCGACCCGGAGGACGTGCCGCCCGAGGACGTGGACGGCGCCGGAGTGATCGGGGTGGCCGGCTTCCACGGCTCGGCGGGCGGGATGCCCGGTGGCATCGGGCCCTTCGGCGGTTCGACCGGCCGGTCGATCACCTCGATCCGCCCGGTCCGCCGGGCGAACCAGCCGCCGGTCTCGATGTTGACCAGGATGATCTCGGTCACCGGCTGCGGCGCCGGCACCACCACGATCAGCGCGGTCGGCTGGAAGCCCGCCCACGCCTTCCCGGTGTACTTGGCGTCGCTCACCAGAACCGGCGGTTTCAGCGGGTTGCCGCACGCGCAGCGCACCCGGGGCACGCCCTGGGCGTCCACCAGGACGGCCGTGCCGGCCTGCAGCACCGACTGGAACTCGACGACGGCGCCGCTGCGGTAGCTGTGGTTCGTCACCCGGGTGTCCGCCCGCACGTAGGCGGAGGTCAGCGAGCGCAGGTACGCCGGGATGTCGGACTGGGAGATCCCGGCGGCCGAGGCCCAGGCGCGGCCGGTGTCCCCGGTGGAGACCGTCGCGATCAGCCGCTCGGTGTCGCAACTGGGCTTGGTCATCGACCCGCCGTACAGCCCGGCCGAGCCGCCCTGCACGCTGTGCAGCACGGCGGTGGCGGTGCCGGACGCGGCAGGCCCGGTCCGGGTCGGCTGCTGCGTCGGGGTGGGCGCGGTCACCTGCTGGGTATCCACCGAAGGGGTGAACGGGTCCGGGCCCGGGTCGGCCGGCGCCTGCAGGGCGATCTCGTTGGCGGTCGGGACGGCCTCGTGCTTGCCGCCCTGGTTGTTGACGATCAGCACCGTCGCCACCACGGCCGCCGCCACGGTGCCCGCCGCGACCGCCAGCCCCCGCCCGGAACGCCACCACGGCTTGCGCGGACGGCCGCCGCCCGCTCCCGGCGGGCCCGTGGGCGGCGGGGGGACGGACGGCGGTCCGCCCGCCGTGCCGCCACCCGAGGGCGGCCCGGCCAGCGGGCCGGAGGGGGGACCGGACGGAGGGCCGTAGGGCGGCTCGCTCGGCGGGCCGGCCGGAGGCGGTTGGGAACTCATCGAGGCTCCGTTTCGCAGGCCGCCGGCCGCCACGGCCGGGCGGCACGGGAGGCTCCTGCCACTGCCTCCCATTTCCCCCCGGCCCTCCGCGCCCCGCAACAGCAGGTGGGGCCGCCGTCGCCGAGCGTGCCCGCCGGACCTCGGTCACGCTGGAACCCGACCGGGCCGCGCACGGCCCGGCGGCGCCCGCCACAGCCGTGGCGGCGACGTACGCGGACGGCCCGCGCGGCGACCAGGGCACCAGGAGGCGGAATGAGTCGGCCCACGACCAGGCCGGTCGGCCCGCCCGGCGCGGTGCGCGGCTGGCTCGACGCGCTCGCCGTCGTGCTGGCCGGCCTCGCCGCGATGGCGGCCGTGGCCGCCCTCGGCCTGTGGCTGGCCGGAGCCGACGACCTCCCGGACGGCGGCTTCCCCGCCGTGCTGGCCGCCGTGGTCGCCCTGGCGGTCGGCGGCTCCGTCCAACTCGACGGCGGTGCGGGCGACTTCGCCGCCGTGGACGCCGGGATCACCGCCATGCCGCTGTCCGTCTCGGTGGTCGGCGCGGTGGTGATCGCCGAGGTGTTCCTGCGCCAGCTGCGCTTCCGGGCCGTGGCCGGCAGCGGCGAACTGCTGGCCCGGATCGCCCGGACGGCCCTGCTGTGGGCGCTCGCCCTGGTGCTGCTCGCCCTCGGCGCCGAGCACCGCTTCACCGTCCCGCTCGGCGGCGACCTGGTGCAGTCCATCGGCGGCGCGCTCGGCCTGACCCCGGAGGTCGGCTTCCACGCCGAGTCGTCCAGCACGGTCGGCATCGGGACGGCCTGGCTGCTGCTGGTGCTCGCGGCCACCTTCGCCGTCTCCCGGCGTGCCCCGCTGCCGCCCGCCCTGGTCCGCTTCCAACTGGCCGTCCGCCCGCCCGCGTTCGCGCTCTGGCTGGTGCTGCTCGGCTATCTGGTGATCGGCGCGGTGGCCGGGGTGGTGACCGCGATCGTGCACGGCAACGCCCGGGAGACCCTGGCGGTGGTGCTGCTCGCCCTGCCCGACCTGGTCTGGCTGGCCTTCGGCGTCGGCCTCGGCGCCGAGTGGCACGGACGGCTGGTCGGCGGGCTCGGCCTGCCCGTTCCGAAGCCGCTGTCCGACGCGCTGCGCGCCCCGGACGGCCAGGAGGCCACGGTCGGACTCGGCACCCTCACCGACCAGGACGCCCGGGCCTGGTGGCTGCTGCCGCTGGCCGCCGTCCTGCTGCTCGCCGCCGCGTTCCTCGCCGCCCACCGCTCGCCGCGCACCGTCCGCCTCTGGCAGCACGCCGTCCGGTTCGGGCTCGCCACCGCCGTCGCCGTGCTGCTGGTGGGTCTGTGGACCCGGGCCGACGCGGACTACGGGCTCTCCGTGCTCGGTGTCGGCCTCGGCCCGGGCGGCCTGGGCGACCTGCTCGGCACCGTCCTCGGCGGCGGCAGCCCGCTGGCGTCCTTCGGCGGCGGCAGCCTCACCCTGCGCCCGGCCCTGTGGCCGGGCGTCCCGCTCGCCGCCGGATGGGGCCTGGTCTGCGGAGCCCTCGGCGCCCTGCTCGCCACCCGCACCCGTCACCGGGGCGAGGTGAAGGACGGCTCGGGCGGCTGAGATCATCACCGGGTGATCGGACGATGGCGCGGGGCACCGCGCGCGGTGGTGGCGGTGACGGCGGTGTACGTCCTGGTGCTGGCCGGGGTGGGGGTGACGGTGCACGTCGGCGACCTGCTGCGGGCCGGGCTGCACCCCTATCCGTGGGCGCCCGCCTGGCTCAACCTGTACTGGTCCTCGCTCGCCGTGCTGGACGCGCTCGCGGCGCTGCTGCTGCTCGCCGCCCGCCCGTCCGGCGCCGTCCTGACCGGCGTGATCATGGCCACCGACCTGGCGGCCAACGCCTACGCGGGCTTCGGCCTCAAGGGCCTCGGGCTCGCCGAGCAGGCCGGCCTGCAGCGGATCGCCGCCTTCACGGCCTTCGTGGCGCTCACCGCGCCCTGGCTGACCGGACGGCTCCGGGACGCCGGACGGGCACCGGCCCGGCTTCCTCAGTCGTCCTCGACCCCGCCCCGCAGGCCCCACGCGTCCAGGCCGGAGTAGATCCACGCGGTGCGCCCGGCGGGCCAGGAGCAGGCCTCGGCCTCGCCGGTGTGGACCGCCACCAGGGAGTCGGTGCCGCGCCACCAGGTGTCGGCCAGGCCCCGCGCCTCCCGCACCGGCTCGAAGCCGTCCAGGTCGATGCCGTCGACGTCCGCGCCGGTGACCTTGGTGACCTGCTGGGCCCAGAACGCCGCATGGTGGCTCAGCGCCAGCGACTCCGCCGGCGTGGTCCGCAGGGCACGGGCCGGGGCGCGCGCCGGTCAGCGCCGGGGCGGCGGGTGGACGACCGGGGCCGCCCAGGCGGGGACGTCGGGCACGGCGGCGCCGGACGCGGCGATCGCCGGCACCACCTGGGTGGCCGGGCCGGCCGCCTGCCAGGGGACCGGCGCGGCCGCCGCGCGCAGCTCCGCGACGAATCGCAGGCAGCTCGGATGGCGCTGCTCGGGCGCCTTGGCCAGGGCCCGGGCGACGGCGTCCGCGACGCCCGCCGGCAGGTCGGGCCGCAGCTCGCGCAGCCCGGGCGGCGGGTCGTTGAGGTGCGCCCAGAGCAGCGCGACGTCGCTCTCGCGGCGGAACGGCGGGGCGCCGGCGAGCAGTTCGAAGACCACGCAGCCGAGCCCGTACTGGTCGCAGCGCCCGTCCAGCGGCCGGCCGGAGATCTGCTCGGGCGCCGCGTAGTCGAGGGTGCCGACGATCTGGCCGACGCTGGTCAGCCCGCTGAGCGAGAGGGACTTCTTGGTGAGCCCGAAGTCCGCCAGGTACAGGTGCTCGGGGTGCTCGCTGTCCGTCCCGGCGGCGACCAGCACGTTGCCCGGCTTGACGTCCCGGTGCACCAGGCCGTGCTCGTGCGCCGCGTCCAGCGCGGAGGCGATCTGCAGGGCGAGCCCGGCCGCCCGGTCGACCGGCAGCGGGCCGCTGCGGGTGATCAGCGCGCGCAGGTCGCCGCCCGCGACGTAGCGCATCGCGATGTACAGCAGGCCGTCCTGCTCGCCGGCCTCGAAGACCGGGATGATGTGCGGGTGGTCGATCGCCGCGGCGGCCTCCGACTCGTGGGTGAACCGCTGCCGGAACACCTCGTTGCGGGCCAGCTCGGGCGCCAGCAGCTTGACCGCGACCGTCCGGCCGAGCCGCAGGTCCTTGGCGCGGTAGACCACGGCCATCCCGCCGCGCCCGATCTCCGCCTCCAGCCGGTAGCCCGCCACCCGCCGCCCGACCAGGCCGGACGGCAGCACCCCGCCGCCCGCGGGCGGCTCGGGCGGTTCGGGGAGCCCGGCGGCCGTCACGGCTCGCTGGCCCGGGTGGGGGCGTACGTGGTGCCGGAGGGCGCGGGCGCCGGCGTGGGCGCCGCGGCGGGCGCGTGGGCGGGTGCCGGCCGGTCGGCGGCCGCGTACGGCTGGAGCCGCAGGCCGTCCGCGTAGCACCAGCGGTCCTGCGTCGCGTCGTACACCCACAGCTCGCCGCCGTCCAGCACCAGCCCGAGCCGCAGCCCGCGGGCCCGATCCCGGAAGGTCGCCAGGTCCAGGGTGCCCGCCGCCAGGTCCTCCAGCAGCGCCCGGTAGCGGGCCAGCGCGGTCTCCGCCTCGGCCAGCGCCGGGCGCGGGTCGAGGGTCCGGACGGGCGGGGCGCCGGCGGCGGGCGGCGGTTGCGGGAGGGTGAGGAGCAGGCGGCCGTCGACCCAGGCCGTCCAGCCGTTGGAGCAGAGCACCTGCGCCCAGTCGCCCTGGCGGGCCAGCAGCCGCACCGGCAGCAGCGGGTCGAGCCGGGCGGTCGGCCGGGCCGGGTCGGGGGCCGCCCAGCTGGCCATCCCGCCCGGCGGGGCGACATGGCTGGGGCGGAACGCGAACTGGTCCATCGCTGGCTGCACTTCCTCGCTGCTCCTTCACTCTACCGGCGGGTCCACGGTCGCACCCGGCCGCGCACGAGCCCCTACCGGCCGCCACCGGCCGCTACCGGCGCATGATCGCCGGCTCGTGCCGCCGCAGCAGGCCCAGCACCACCAGCCCGTACGCCGCCGACAGCCCCGGCAGCACCGCCATGCTCAGCAGCCAGCCGGGCCGCTCGTGCCGGAACATCGGGTCGGCGGTGATCGCGGTCGGGAAGATGGCGTGCAGCTCCACCGTGCGGGCCATCGCCGACAGGCCCCAGCGGGACGGGATCAGCCAGGCCAGCTGCTCCAGGCCGGGCACACCGTGCAGTTTGAGCATCAGCCCGCTGAACACGATCTGCACCACGGAGAGCAGCACCAGCAGCGGCATGGTGGCCTCCTCCTTGTCCACCAGTGCCGAGACCACCAAGCCGAGCATCATCGCGGAGAAGGCGAGCAGCGCGACCGCGATGATCAGCTCGGGCAGCTGTGGCATCACCACACCGGTCGGCACCGCGAAGGACAGGTCGACGCCGGCCAGCCCGACCACGGTCAGCACCGCGGCCTGCAGCACCGTGACCGTGCCCAGCACCACCACCTTGGACACCAGGTAGGCCGATCTGGACAGGCCGACCACCCGCTCCCGGCGGTAGATCGCCCGCTCCTTGACCAGCTCGCGCACCGAATTGGCGGAGCCCGTGAGCAGGCCGCCGATGCACAGCGTGAGCAGGCAGTTGACGGCGTTGTCGGGGGAGAGCCGGGAGCCGGCCATCGCCCGGCACATCAGGCCGATCACGAAGGGCAGCACCACCATGATGGTGAGGAAGAGCCGGTCGGCGGCCAGCACCGAGGTGTACCGGCGCACCAGGGTGCCGAGTTGGGCGAACCAGCCCTGGGGCTTCTCCCGCCCGATCGCCGGGGCGGACCGCTCGGCCGGCGGGCGGCCCGGCAGCGCGGGCACCGCCTCGGCCGTGACGTACCGGCGGTACTGAGGGGAGGCGCGGAAGCGCTGCTGCCAGCCGGCGTGGTCCTCGCTCTCGAAGGCCTCGAAGGCCTCCGGCCACTCCTCGAAGCCGAAGAAGGCCAGCGCCTCGCCGGGCGGGCCGTAGTAGGCGGTGCGGCCGCCGGGGGCCAGCACCAGCAGCCGGTCGCAGACGCCCAGGCTCAGCACGCTGTGGGTGACCACGACCACCGTGCGGCCGTCGTCGGCCAGGCCGCGCAGCATGTGCATCACCGAGCGCTCCATGCCCGGGTCCAGGCCGGAGGTCGGCTCGTCCAGGAAGAGCAGCGAGGGTTTGGTGAGCAGTTCCAGGGCGACGCTGACCCGCTTGCGCTGGCCGCCGGAGAGGCTGGCGATCACCTGGTCGGCCCGGCCGTCGAGGCCGAGTTCGTGGATCACCTCGGCGACCCGGGCCTCCCGTTCGTGGTGGGCGGTGTCGCCGGGGAAGCGCAGTTCGGCGGCGTAGGCGAGGGCGCGGCGCACGGTCAGCTGGGTGTGCAGGATGTCGTCCTGCGGCACCAGGCCGATCCGGCGGCGCAGTTCGGCGTAGTCGCGGTAGAGGTCGCGCCCGTCGTACAGCACGGTGCCCTCGTCGGCCGGGCGCAGGCCGGTGAGCGCGTTGAGCAGGGTGGACTTTCCCGCGCCGCTCGGGCCGGCGACGGCCAGCAGGGAGCGTTCGGCGAGCGGGAAGCCGACGTCGTCCAGCAGCACCCGGTGGTCGGGGCCGACCCGGACGACCAGGTGCTGCACGTCCAGGGAGATCTCGCCGGTGTCGGTGTACTCGACCAGCCGGCCGTCGACGAGGCAGAGCGCGGAGTGGCCGATGCCGATCAGGTCGGCCGGGCCGACCGGGGCGCGCTGCACCGGGCGGCCGTTGAGGTAGGTGCCGTTGTGGCTGGCGAGGTCGACGATCTCGTGGCCGCCGCCGGGCAGTTCGCGCAGTTCGGCGTGGTGGCGGGAGACCACCAGGTCGTCCAGGACGAGGTCGTTGTCGTGCGAGCGGCCGATCCGCAGGTTGCGCTCGGGCAGCGGGAGGACGGCGCTGGGGCTGCGGAAGGTGCCGGAGGCCTGCGGGGCGAGCACGGCGGTGCGGTCGCCGGGGGCGAGCCCCGGGACGAGGGCGGGGCCGGGGGCGGGCCGGGCCGGGGCGGCCAGCGTGGCGGCGGGGCCGCTGGACGGATCCCCGAAGCGCAGGTGGGTGCCCGGGCCGACGTCCTCGCTGCGCACCCGGTGGCCGTCGTCGAAGGTGCCGTTGGTGCTGCCGACGTCCTCCAGCAGCCAGTGGTCGTCGACGGCGCGCAGCACCGCGTGGTGCCAGGAGACCCGGGGGTCGTCCAGCACGATCTCGCTGGTCGGGTCGCGGCCGACGTGGTACGCCCGGCCGGGGTCGATCAGCTGGGACCCGGAGTCGGTGAGCAGGACGAGGGGCGGCGCGCTGGGTGCGCCGGGGCGCGCTCCCATGGTCGGAATTCTAGCGGCGCTCCGTGCTCCCGGCCCGTCCGCCGCCCGGCGCCGGACGGGGATTGGACTGGACCACTGGTGAGGCGCGGCACTATCGTTCGGCGTGCCCGCCCGCTGCGCTGCGGGCTGATGGACACCATGCTCGCCGACCTCGCCGTCTCCGTCGGCCTCTACTTCGAGCGGCCGCTGGACGACGACCGGCTCGCCGCCGGACTGGCCCGCGCCCTGGAGCGGGTGCCGGTCTTCGCCGGCCGGCTGCGCACCGAGGGGGACGTGCTGAGCGCGGTCTGTGACGACACCGGCGTACCGCTGGCGTCTGCACCGTGGACGGCACGCTCGCCGAGGCGATGGGCCGGGCGACCGCGACCGGCGCCGAACTGGTCGACCCGGTGGACGCCCGGGCCGCCCGGCTCGGCGGCGCCCCGCTGCTCACCGTACGGGTCACCCGCACCGCGGACGGCGGGACGGTGCTCGGCTGCTCCTGGCACCACGCGGTCGGCGACCTGCACAGCTTCGTCCTGCTGCTGCGGATCTGGTCCGCGGCGGTCGAGGGCGAGCCCCTGGAGGAGGGCGAACTCGTCGACGACCAGGACGCGTTGCTGGACCGCGTGGTGCCGGAGCGGGACTGCGGGCGGCCCGGCTTCCGGATCCCCACTGCGGCGGAGGCGGAGCTGCTGGCCCGCGAGGTGGCGGCCGCCCCGCGCGCCAACCGGGTGGTGCAGGTCCACTTCGGCGAGGACGAAGTGCGCCGGATGCGCGAGGAGCTCAGCGCGGCGGCCGGGCGCCGGCTGTCCGCCGGGGACGTGCTCTGCGCCCATCTGCTGAGCACCCTGCGGGAGTTGGACGGCGACCGGGCCGAGCGGATGCTCACCGTCCCGGTCAACGCCCGCCGCTGGCTGGGCCTGCCGCCCGCGCTGGTGGGCAACCTGCTGAGCGAGGTGCACCTGCCGCACCAGCCCGAGGACGGGCCGGCCGCGCTGGCCGGGGCGCTGCGGGCGGCGGTCGAGGACTTCCCGGCCGCCCACCTCAACCTGCGTGCCAACCTGGACTTCCTGGCCGCGCTCGGCCGGTCCCGGCTGGGCGCGTGCGTGCCGCTCGGCTTCGACCCGGCGGCCCGCCGGTTCACCTTCTCCAACTGGAACCGCTTCGGTGTCTACCGGCTGAGCTTCCAGGGCCAGCGGCCGGTGTTCTTCAGTCCGGCGGCGAACTATCCGCTGCCCTGGGTGAGTTGGGCGGTCGAGGGGTTCGGCGGCAACGGCTTCCTGAGCACCGTGGTGCTGCCCGCCCGGCTCGCCGCCCGGGTGCGCGGGGCGGACGGCCGGGCGGCACTGCACCGCTTCCGGGCGGCGGACGACGAACTGCCCGCCCTGGCCGCCGCCGTGCCCAGGGTGATCTGACGCGACCGGACGGGCCTTCAGGACTCCCTGGCCACCGCCCGCAGCGCGTGGCGCAGCTGCTCCCGGGAGGGCTGCAGGGCGCGGTCGAGGGCCGGGGCGAAGGGCAGGACGGCGCCGTCCGGGCGGGTGATCCGCCGGGGCGGGGCGATCAGCCGCAGCTCCTCGGCCCGGTGGCGGCGGGCAGGGTGGTGGCGTAGCCGTTGTTCTCGCAGACGAACACCACCGGCAGGCGCCACATCGCGGCGAGGTTGAGCGATTCCAGCAGCACGCCCTGGTTGAGCGCGCCGTCGCCGAAGAAGGCGACGGCCACCGAGGCGCTGCGGGCCTGCTTGGCCGCCCAGGCGGCGCCGACCGCGATCGGGGCGCCGGCGCCGACCATGCCGTTGGCGCCGAGGATGCCGAGCGCGAGGTCGGCGGCGTGCATCGAGCCGCCCCGGCCCCGGTTCAACCCGTCGACGCGGCCCGCGAGTTCGGCGAGCAGCCGGCCCGGGTCGACGCCCCGGGCGAGGACGTGGCCGTGGCCGCGGTGGGTGCTGGTCAGCCGGTCGGCCGGGCCGAGCGCCGAGCAGACGCCGACCGCGACGGCCTCCTGCCCGATGTACGGGTGGATGCCGCCGGGGATGGCGCCGGACTTCACCAGGGCGAGGGCCAGTTCCTCGAAGCCGCGGATCAGCCGCAGTGCCCGGTAGCGCTCGGCGGGCCCGCCCAGCGGCAGCGGCACGACGGGGGAGGCGGGCGCGGTCACAGCGCCCCTCGCCAGAGGGTCGGGCAGTCCTCCGAGCTGGAGGTCTGCCAGTAGTGCTTGTCGAAGTGCCAGGGCACCCGGTTGGTGGGCTCCTCCGGCGCCGGGGGCTTGTGGATCAGGGTGGACTGGACGACCCTGATCTCCCCGGCGCCGGCCAGGAGCGCGGCCACCGCGCCGACCAGCGGCTTGCGCAGGATCGCGCCGATCGCGTCACTCTCGTAGTGGACGTAGTCGTTGTGCCGCTGGACGGGGCCGTGCGCGGGCTCCCAGGAGGCCAACCGGGGCGGCCGGAGCGGGAGTTCGCGATCGCGTCGGCCCTCGTAGTACCGGTCGGCCGCGGCCTGCAGACCGTCCAGCTCCTCGTCGGTGAAGAGCTTGCGGGACAGGTACCAGCCGTGCTCGCGGTAGTGCGCCACCTCGTCGGGGGTGGGCAGCAGGGCGAGGTCGGCCGCGGAGAGCCGGAACTCGGCGACGGTGGTCACGCTGGGGTTTCCTTCTCGTTCAGGTGCGGGTCACGGGGTGACCCACCCGGTCACGAGGTCGTCCGCTCGACGGCCTCGTACAGGGCCTTGATGTTGGAGCTGCCGAAGGTGGTGGCGCCCTGGCGCTCGATCAGCTCCATGAAGTAGGTACGCCGGGGGTGGGTGGAGCGGGCGAAGATCTGGAACAGCTGGCCGCCGTGGTCCTGGTCGACGAGCACGTGCAGGTCGCGCAGGGTCTCCACCGGGATGGCCGTGTCGCCGAGGCGCTCGGTCAGCAGGTCGTAGTAGGCGCCCGGGGTGGTCAGGAACTCCACGCCCCGGGAGCGGACGGTGCGCACGGCGGTGTCGATGTCGGAGGTGCTGAAGGCCAGGTGCTGCACGCCCGCGCCGCCGTGGGAGGCGAGGAACTCGTCGATCTGGCCGAGCCGGCGGGAGGCGTCGGGCTCGATGATGGTGAAGGTGACCCCGCCGGACGGGCTCTGCACGACCATGGAGTCCATGGCCTGCGAGCCGACCTCGATGTACTCGCCGAAGATCATGTCGAAGCCGAGCGCGGCCTCGCAGAACTTCACCGAGTCGGCGAGCCGGCCCGCCGGGACGCAGATCGCCACGTGGTCGAGCTCGTCCAGCAGCCGGGGCCGGTCGGAGGGCGCGTCCTCGCGCAGCGGGACGAGGCGCAGGGCGGTGTCGCCGAAGCCGGCGATCAGCCCGCCCTCGCGGTCCAGGACGCGGGCGCCGTGCCGCTCGGCGCGCGCCAGGGCGGCCTCCGGGTCGCTGCAGCCGAGGGCGAGCGCGGCGACGCCGTCCCCGTGCCGGGCGACGTAGGCGGCCACCGGGTGGTCGGGGGAGACCGCCGAGCTCAGGTGCAGGCGGATCGACCCCTGGTGCAGCGCGATCGTGCGGGCGCCGTCCGGCGTGTTCACCGGTGCGTCGGCGGTGAAGCCGTAGTCCGCGGTCAGGCTCGCCGCGGTCTTGTCGGCGTCGTCGCAGTGGAACTCGACGTGGGCGATGGTCTGGATGGACATCGGGATCTCCCCCCGGAAGAACGACAGGTCGGATGACCGGCGGTCCGGGGGCCGCTCAGTCGTCGGCCGGCCGGGCTGCCGGGTGGTGCGGTGGATCGGGAGGCGCGGTGGTCGCGCCGCGGTCGTGCGGCATCGCCGGCGGGCGGTCCCGTCGGTGAGCGGTGCGGGTCGTGCGGGTGGACGGCGGGCCGAGGACCAGGCTCAGGTTGTGGCCGCCGAAGGCGAACGCGTTGGTCAGGGCCGCACGCGGCGTGGTGATCCGGGCGGTGCCGCGGACGTGGTCGAGGTCGCAGGCCAGGTCGGGGTCGGTGAGGTTGAGCGTCGGGGGGAGGGCCCCCCGCGACAAGGCCAATGTAGTCACGACGGCCTCCAAAGAGCCCGCCGCGCCGAGCAGATGACCGGTTGCTGACTTGGTGGAGCTGACGGCCGGTCCGTTCGTGCCGAACACGGACTTCACCGCCGCGGCCTCGGCCGCGTCACCGAGCCGGGTGCCGGTGCCGTGGGCGTTCAGGTAGCCGATGTCGCCTGGCAGCAGGCCGGCGTCGGCGACCGCGGCGCGCATCGCGTCGGCCGCGCCCGTCCCGTCCGGGCGGGGCATGGTCGGGTGGTGGGCGTCGGTGGAGGCGCCCCAGCCGATCACGTTCGCGTAGCCGGCGGCGCCGCGCGCGTCGGCGTGCCCGGCGCGCTCCAGGACGAGGACGGCGCTGCCCTCGCCCAGGACGAAGCCGTTGCGCCGCGCGTCGAACGGCCGGCTCGCCTGCCGGGGGTCGTCCCAGCCCTGGGCGAGGGCCCGGGCGTTGGTGAAGGCGGCGGCGATCGTCGGGCGCAGCGAGGACTCGCTCCCGCCGCAGACCACCACGTCGGCGTCCCCTGCGCGGATCAGCCGCAGTCCCTCGGCGACCGCCTGGGCGCCGGCCGCGCAGGCCGTCACCACGGCCGAACTGTAGCCCCGGATACCGTGCTTGATGGCGATCCGGGCGGTGGCCATGTTCGAGAGCATGCCCGGCAGCAGGTACGCGCTGACGCCCGGGCGGCCGCGCTCCAGACGGCGGTGCGACTGCTGCTCGAAGGTCTCCAGCCCGCCGCCCCCGGTGGCCAGCACCACGGCGGTGCGGTGCGGGTCCGCGTCCCGGCCCACCACCAGCCCGGCGTCGGCGAGCGCGTCGTCGGCGGCGGCCAGGGCGAGCAGCACGAAGCGGTCCACGCAGCGGGTCTCGGTGGGCGGCAGCACCTCCCGACCGTCCACGGCGGGCGCGATCCCGGCGGCGGGCAGCCAGCCGTGCGCGGGGTGGCCCGCGGGCACGGCGCCGATGCCGGAGCGGCCCGCGACCAGCGCCTCGAACACCTCGGCGGCTCCCCGGCCGAGCGGCGAGAGCACGCCGAGGCCGGTGACGACGGCCCTCTCCCAAATGCTCACGCGCCCACCGCCGCGCGGCGCAGGGACTCCAGGTGCCGCTGCCGGAGCAGGACCTTGCGGACCTTGCCGGTCGGGCCGAGCGGGATCTCGTCGCCCGAGACCACCAGCACCCGCCGGACGGTCGCGGCGGCGGCCGCGTCCAGGGCGGCGAGCACCGCCGCCGTCCGGTCGGCGGCCGAGTCGGCGCCCTCGGCGGGGATCAGCAGGACGTCGGTGACCACCCGGTCGCCGTCGCGGACCGTGACCACCGTGCAGTCCAGCACGTCGGGGCAGGCGGCCAGCACCCGCTCCTCCGACATGGCGGTGAACAGCCTGCGGCCGCCGCCGAGGTCCACCGCGTCGGCGGCCCGGTCGACGTGGTAGTAGTAGCCGTCCTCGTCCCGGAACATCAAGTCGCCGGTCAGGAAGCTGCCACGGAGGCGGGTGCGGAAGGTGGCGGCGGAGTCGTTCCAGTAGCCGAGCGCCAGGGTCGGGGAGGAGGTGGCGAGCTCGCCGACCTCGCCGGGGCCGAGCGGCTCGCCGTCCGGGCCGACCACCGCGCAGTCGACGAACGCGTGCGGGCGGCCGACGCAGCGCCCGTAACGCTCGGTGCCCGGGCCGTGGGTGATGAAGAAGTGCGAGTGGCCCATCTCGGTGGAGCCGAGTCCGTCGACGAACAGCGAACCGGGCTCCCGGGTGCGGCCGGCGCGGGTGACGGTCTCCCGGCTGCCCGTGGCGATCAGCCGGCGGATGTGCACCTCGTGCGCGCAGTCGCCGGTGTTCCACCAGAGCGCGACGGAGCTCTCAGGTCCCGGGCGGCCAGGACGTTGCCGGCGCCGACGTCGGGGTCGTCCGCGAGCTGGGTGCGGAGACTGCGGATGGTCACGGGGCGGTTCCCTCTCAGGGGCGGGGCGGGGCGGGGTGGGGCTTCGTGCTCGGCGGAGGAGGCGCGGGAGAGGAGGCGCGGGAGCGGTGGAGCGGCCGGTGCGCCGGCCTGCGGCGGGTCAGCCCGGGTGCTCCGCCAGTAGGACGGCGACGGCCCGGTGGCCGTCCGCCGTGGCCTCGGCGGCGATGAGCAGGACGTGGTCGGCGTCGCCGTCCGCGAGGAGCAGCGCGGCGGCGTCGAGCGCGTCCGCCGGGACCTCTCCGGGGACGGCCTCGGCCGGGCGGATCGCCACGACGGGGCCGGTGAGGCTCCAGCGGGCGGCGAGGTGCCCGAGCACGGCGTTCGGGCTGGACTGGAAGAACAGCAGGGGTGCGGTGCGCCGCCCGGGTCCGGCGGCCTGGTCGATGGCCCGCGCGGTGGCGCGGTCGCCGCTCGCACTGGCGAGCAGCAGGGCGGTGCGTCCCGGCGCGGGCGGCTCGCCGTGGTGGGCGCGCAGGCAGCGGTCGGGGGTGTCGGCGACGGCCGGGTTGAAGCCGGAGGCGGCGAACCCGGGCAGCGGTGGCGGCTGCTCGGGCAGGCCCGGTGCGGGCCGGCCGCGTCGGCGAGCAGCGTGCCGGTGCGGCCGGCGCTGAACGGGCGCCCCCGCCCGGGAAGTCCACCAGCCTGCGGTAGCAGTCGAGTTCGCGGACCAGGTCGGCGGCGGTGCGGGCGATGACCTTGGCCGGCCCGGTGGAGCCGGAGCTGAGCTGGACCAGGGCGTGCCCGGTGGCGGCCGGCCGCCCGCCCGGCAGTGCGACGGCCCGCGGTTCGGCCTCGGCGAAGCCGCGCAGCGCCGCGGTCGGCCGGTGGGCGGAGCCCACCAGCAGCTGCGGGGCCAGCCGCGTCACCGCCGCGTCGATCTCGTGGTCGGTCAACCGGTGGTCGAGCAGGGCGACTTGGGCGCGCAGTCGCCAGCAGGCCAGCGGGCCAGCAGGCCAGCAGGACCGCGACGAACGCGACCGAGGGCGGCAGGCGCAGTGCGGCCGTCCCGCCGGGGCGCAGGCCGGCGGCGGTCAGGCGGTCGCACTGCTCGTCGACGAGCGCGCGCAGGGCCGCCCGGTCGAGCGACGCGCCGAGGTTCAGGCACTCCTCGTCCCCGGGGCCCGCCAGCAGCAGGGCGTCGACCCAGTCGTCCGGGGCGTCGGCGTGCGGCGGTGAGGAAGGAGATGCTGGAGGGGAGGGGGAGGAAAAGGGGGTCAACACCGCTCCACGCAAGTGAGAGGATTTGACATGAGCGTCGCTCAGAATCACAACGGTCAATTCCGTTGCCAGACATTGGTACAGACGTTTGGTCAAATCAAGGTCTATACCAATGTGACCGTTGCTCATACGCTGCCGAACCAGGACCGGCCCGGATGCGGCCGTCCGGAGAATGAGGATCCACGTGGGAACACTTGACCTGGCCGGGATCGAGAGCGCGGCGCGCGCCCGCGTCGCACAGGACATCTGGGACTTCGTCGAAGGCGGCAGTGGTGCGGAACGCACCCTCGCGGCCAACCGGAAGATCTTCGACCGCTACGCCCTGCGGCCGCGCACCATGGTCGACGTCTCGACCTGCGAACTCGGGCTGACACTGCTCGGCAGCCGGCTCGAAACGCCGATCGGGATCGCCCCGATGGCCTACCACCGGCTGGTCGACGAGGAGGGCGAGACCGCCACCGCCCAGGGCGCCGGACGGGCCGGCGCCCTCTTCGTCGCCGGAATGTTCGCCAGCCGGACCCTGGAGGAGATCGCCAAGGCCGCCACCGGCCCGCTCTGGCTGCACCTGTACTGGCTGCGCGACCGCGCCGCCCTCGCCGCCCTGGTCGAACGCGCCGAGGCGGCCGGCTTCGGCGCGCTGGTCCTGACCGTGGACGCGCCCAGGATCGGCCGCCGGCTGCGCGACCAGCGCAACGGGTTCGCCGTCCCCCCGCACGTCCGCGCCGTCAACCTGGACGCCGGCCTGATGGCCGCCAGTCACCGTTCCGAGGGCGGCAGTTCGAGCATCGCCGAGCACGCCCGGCAACAGTTCGACCCCACCCTGACCTGGGCGGACCTCGGCTGGCTGCGGGCCCGCACCCGGCTGCCGATCGTCCTCAAGGGCATCCTCACCGCCGAGGACGCCCGGCTCGCCGTCGAGCACGGCGTCGACGCCGTCGTGGTCTCCAACCACGGCGGCCGCCAACTCGACGGCGCCATACCCGCGCTGGCCGCGCTCCCGGAGGTGGCCGAGGCCGTCCCGGCCGAACTCCCGGTGCTGTTCGACGGCGGTGTGCGCACCGGCACCGAGGCCGCCATCGCCCTCGCCCTCGGCGCCCGCGCCGTCCTGGTCGGCCGCCCGGTGTTCTGGGGCCTCGCCGCCGGGGGAGCGGACGGCGTGCACCAGGTCCTCGACCTGCTGCGCGACGAACTGGACCACACCATGGCCCTGTTGGGCCGCCCCCGGCTCGCCGATCTGGACCGCACCGCCGTCACCGACTGGCCCTGCCCGACCGACTGACCCGCGGCCGCCCGACCCGCGGCCGCCCGACCGCGCTCCGGATCCGCGAACGGCTTTCGACCGGCACCGCCCGCGAAACCGATTCGCCTCCGAACCGCCGAACCGGAGCGCGGTCCGGCCACGCACTCCTGAAAAGAGGCCCGGATGTCCGAACCGAACGCCCGCTTCCCCGGCTGGGATTGGGACCACCCCGACGACCTGGCCGTTCGGCTGGACGAATTCAGCGCGGACGTGGCCACCTGCAAGGAACTGACGGCACATCCCGGGCCGCTTCCGCGCACCCACGCCGAATTCACCGAAATCGGCGTGACCGGAATAGAGTTCGCCGCATTCCGGACCGCCCACCCGGCCGGCCTCGGCACCGACCTCGCCACCCTGCGCGGCCCCGACGCCGCCACCGAACCCGGCACCCTCTACCGGGTCGACGGCGACCGGCAGGGCGCGTGTCCGGAAGTTGCAGATCTCGACACGGCGTTCCGAACGGATGAGACGATCTACGTCGAGGCCGACCGCTGACCTCGAACCGCTGAACGAGGACCATCGAGCCCGCCTCGCCGACCACGTGGTCCGCGCGGACCACGCGGACCACCGGAAATGCACCGCCGCACACGCACTGCCGAACGCGAACCGCCGAACGCGGACCAGACCGTCCCACCGAACGGGATTGCCCATGCCCCTGCACCCCCAGGCCGAGGCCTTCCGCGCCCGGCGCGCGAGAAGCGGCGCACCACCGCTCTACGCCCTCACCCTGGCCGAGGCGCGCGCCGCCGACCTCGCGGAGATCCGTGCCGCCGCCGGCACGCCCGAGCCGGTCGCCGCGGTGGAGGAGCACCGCTTCCGCGGGCCCGGCGGCGGCGAACTCGCCCTGCGGCTCTACCGCCCCGAGCCGCCCGGCCGCCGACTTCCCGCCCTGCTCTACCTGTTCGGCGGCGGCTGGACGCTCGGCTCGCCCGACACCAGCGACGCGATCTGCCGCAGCCTGGCCAACGCCGCCGGCTGCGTCACCGCCTCGGTCGGTTACCGCCTCGCTCCCGAGCACCCGTTCCCCGCCGCGCTGCACGACTGCCGCGCGGCCCTGCTCCGACTCGTCGAGCACGCCGAGGAGTTCGGCATCGACCCGGACCGCCTCGCGGTCGGCGGCGACAGCGCCGGCGGCAACCTCACCGCCGCCCTCACCCTGCTGCTGCGCGCCGAGGGCGGCCCCGCGCTGCGCCACCAGCTGCTGGTCTACCCCAACACCGACCACGCCGCCGACACCCCCTCGCTGCGCGACCACGACGACCCGGTGCTGTTCAACCGCCGCTCGGTCGCCTGGTACTGGGGCCACTACCTGGCCGACCCGGCGGACGGCGCCAGCCCGAACGCCTCCCCGCTGCGCGCCGCCACCCTGGCCGGCCTGCCGCCCGCCACCGTCCTCACCGCCGAGTACGACCCGCTGCGCGACGAGGGCGAGCAGTACGCCCGGGCGCTGCGCGCCGCCGGGGTCCCGGTGGACCTGCGCCGCTACGACGGCGTGCCGCACGGATTCTTCGCCATGACCGACACCCTGGACGCCGCCGCCGACGCCCAGGCCTACGCCGCCGGACGCCTGCGGGAGGCACTGAGATGACCCACCTCGACCTGAACGACCTGCACGCCTCGCTCAGCGAGCCGCTGCTGGACGCGATGACCTTCCTCAACGAGGTCACCACGCGCTACCCCGACGCCGTCTCCTTCGCCCCGGGCCGCCCCTACGAGGGATTCTTCGAACCCGAGGACGTCGGCCGCCACCTGGACACCTACCTGGCCCACCTGGCCGAGCGCGGCCTGAGCCGCGACGCCGTGCGCACCGCGCTGTTCCAGTACGGCCCCACCAAGGGCATCGTCGCCGACCTGGTCGCCCGCACCCTGGCCAACGACGAGGGCCTGGACGTCGCCCCCGAGTCCCTGGTGATCACCGTCGGCGCCCAGGAGGGCATGCTGCTCGTCCTGCGCGCGCTCTGCGCCGGGCCGGACGACGTGCTGCTGGTCAGCTCGCCCTGCTACGTCGGCATCACCGGCGCCGCCCGGCTGCTGGATCTCACCACCCGGCCCGTCCCCGAGAGCCCGGACAGCGGCCCCGACCCGGAGGCCGTCCGCGCCGCCGCCCGGGCCGTGCGCGCCGAGGGCCGCCGCCCGCGCGCCCTCTACGTCGTCCCGGACTTCGCGAACCCCTCCGGCGCCAGCATGCCGCTCGAAGCCCGCACTCGGCTGCTGGAGGTCGCCGCCGAGGAGGGCCTGCTGATCATCGAGGACAACCCGTACGGCTTCTTCGCCCGCACCCCGGGCGAGCGGCCCACCCTCAAGGCGCTGGACCGCGACCGGCGGGTGGTCTACCTCGGCTCCTTCGCCAAGACCTGCTTCCCCGGCGCCCGCCTCGGCTACGTCGTCGCCGACCAGGAGGTGACGGCGCCCTGCGGGCGCGGCAGCCTGCTCGCCGACGAACTGGCCAAGCTGAAGAGCATGACGACGGTCAACACGCCCGCGCTCAGCCAGGCGGTGATCGGCGGCATGCTGCTGGCGTACGACTGCCGGCTGCGGGACGCCAACGCCGCTGCCATCGCGCACTACGCGGCCGGCATGGACACCCTGCTGCGGGAGCTGGAACGGCACTTCCCCGCCTCCGCCCGGCGCAACCTCGGCGTCTCCTGGAACCGGCCGGAGGGCGGCTTCTTCGCCGTGATGACCGTCCCCTTCGTCGCCGACGACGCCGCCATGGAGCGCTGCGCCCGCGAGTACGGGGTGCTGTGGACGCCGATGGCGCCGTTCTACCCGACCGGCGGCGGGGAGCGCCGGCTGCGGCTCTCGATCAGCGCGCTGACGCAGACTCAGATCGTCGACGGTGTCGCCAAGTTGGCGGCTTTCATCAACTCCTGAGGCGGGCGCGCCGCGCAGGGCGGGGACGCGTTCGGGGGGCCCGGCCGCCGCACAGCGGCCGGGCCCCTCGGGGTGACGAGCGCAGGTCCCGACCGGGAGCCTCAGCGCACCCGGATGGAGAACAGCCGGGCCGACCAGTACACCGCCAGGACGGTCATCAGCACGACCACCAGCAGCCCCTGCCACACCGCCGGGTCCCCGGCGTGCCCGGAGAACAGCGCGCGCATGCCCTCCACCGCCCAGTAGAAGGGGTTCCACCGGGCGGCCCGCTGCAGCCAGTCCGGCGCCAGGGTGAGCGGCAGCAGCACCCCGGAGAGCAGCGCGATCGGCTGCGCGAGGGTGTTCACCACCGGCGCCATCGCGGCGTCGGTCGGCACCATCAGCGCGATGCCGAACGAGATCGCCGAGGTCATCAGCGCCAGCAGCCCCAGCAGCAGGTAGGCGAGCAGCAGGTTCAGCGGGCTGACCCGCAGCCCGAACGGCAGCGCGATCAGGGCGATCAGGACGGCCTGCACCAGCAGCGCCACCGTCTCCCGCAGTGCCCGCCCGAGCAGCAGCGCCAGCCGGCTCACCGGGGGTGACCCGGGAGCGCTCGATGATCCCGGCCTTCAGCTCGCCGAGCAGGCTGAAGCCGGTGAACAGCCCGCCGAAGACGCACAGCACCGCCAACAGGCCCGGCACGTAGACCTGGTAGGCGTCGGCTCGACGCCGGGCTGGTCGGCGCGCGGCCGCCGGCCCAGCCCTTCACCGGCCTGTGGGCGCGCCTCGCCGAGCAGCTGCCGCGGCAGCGGCCCGTCCTGGCGGCCGGGTACGACCGCCGCCTCGGGGTGCTCAGTACCCTGGTGTTGCCATGACCGACATCGCGATCTGCTTCATCGACACCGACCAACCCGCGCCCGTCGTGGGCGCGTTGTGGCAGCTGCTGGACGCCGGGGAGCGGGCCCGGGCGGGCCGGGCGGACGGCGTGCTGAGCTCCCGCTTCACCGTGGTGCGCGGCGCCGTGCGGCAGTTGGTGGCCGCCCGGCTCGGTGTGCGCCCGGCCGAGGTGGTCTGGCGGCTCGGGCCGCAGGGCAAGCCGGAGCCGGCCGGGGGCGGCGGGCTGCGGGTCAGCTGGTCGGCGTCCGGCCCGCTCGCGGTGCTGGCCCTGGCCGAGCGACACCGCGATGGTCCCGCACCGCCATGTCGTCCGGTGCGCGACCGCGGACGGCGAGCAGGTCCGGGCCGGCAGCGGACGGGACGAGGGGATCGTCGCCCGCGTGGCCGCGCTCACCTGAACGGATGGCCGCGGGCGGCGGCGGGCCACTCACCCCGACGAGTCCTCGGCGTCCGCGAGCCCCCGCGCCGGACCCTCCGCACCCGCCGAGGCCGCCCCGGAGGTGAGCCCCCACGGGCTCGGCACCTCCTGCTCGTCCCCGCCCTGCACCGGCAGCCGGTCGATCACCGCGACCAGGGCGGCCGGCAGCTGCGGCGCCAGCCAGTGGTGCACCCGGGAGAGGATGTCGCGCCGCGAACGGTCCGGCAGCAGCGGTCGGTTCATCCGCAACGGCCCCGGCCCCGGCGGGCGTTCGGTGGCCGCAAGCTGGTCCGACCAGGCCCGCCAGTAGTCGGCGTCGTCCGTCTCGCCCAGCGTCAGGTGGTGCAGGTGCAGGCAGTACGCGGCCGTCCCGCTGCCGGAGCCGGCCGCGAAGCGCCACCAGAACTCGGCGCCCTCGGCCCGTCCGGTGGCGTAGAGCAGCGCGCCGAACACCTCCGCCCCCTCCGGCTGGATCCGGCGGGCGTTGACCAGCAGGTCGAGGCCGTGCGAGGCCTCCGGCGCGCCGAGCACCAGGGCGACGACCAGGCCGAGTTCGAACGCCGCCTGCTCGTGCTCGGACGGCAGGTGCGCGGGGGCGGCGGTGATCCGCGCCTGGCGCAGGGCGGCGATCCGCTCGGCGTGCGGCCGCTCCGGCCGGGGCACCCGGACCTCCGCGGGCCCGGCATCCGTCGCGTCGCGGTTCACAACTCACCCTCCCGGTCCGGTAGTTCCCGCACGCCGAGGCGGCGGGCCAGCCGCTCCCTGGCGTGCCGCAGGTTGGAGTGCACGGTGGCCACCGGCCGGCCGAGGTAGGCGCCGATGACCTTGACATGCAGCCCCAGCAGGTAGCGCAGGATCACCACGTCCCGTTGCCGGTCGGGCAGTTCGAGGATCGCCGCGTACAGTCGCACCTCGTCGGCCTCGCTGTGCAGCAGCCCGTTCGCCACCTGCTTGAACGCGCCGATCACCGCTGCGAAGGTGACCGCCTCGACCGCGACCGGTTCCTCGCCGGCCACCCAGTCGGCGATGTGCCGGTTCGCCAACCGCCAGGCGTACGCGGCCGGTTCCTCGAAGCGCAGCACCTGTGGCCAGCACCGGGACAGGTCGCCCTTGACCGCCCCGACCACCAGGGCCGCGTCCGTCCGATTTCCTGTCCTGGTCAACGCCAGGGCGTGCCAAGCCGGTTCGTGCGTCTCGCAGAACGCGGCGTAGGTGAGGTCCGGCCGCAGTACGGTGTCCGGCCCGGCCGTCCGTTCCGGCCACGCCCGGACGGGTCCGTCCAGGGCCGTCCCGCCGTGGCGGCCGCGCTCGGCGGCACCCCTGTCGATCGTCATCGCGCCTGCTTTCCGCGGCAGTCGGCCGCACGCCTGGCCGCCCGGGGTCGGGCTGTCGAGGCCCATCCTCACGGCAGCGGCTCCGTCACTCCAGGCCGCGAACGGAAGACGGATTGTCATCTCGTCGTACTCATCTGCCTCCGCCTCCGGGCCGAGTGCCGGACCGGTACCGTGGGCAGCCATGGGAGCGTCCGGGCCCGCGAACCGTGCGGCCCGAAGGCCGAGGGGGCCGGAATGAACCGCTACGACGGAGTCGACCTGCGGCTGAACGTGCCGCACTCGGCCCGGATGTACGACTACTACCTCGGCGGCTGCACCAACTTCGCGGCCGACCGCGAAGCCGCCGGCCACGCCCTCGCCGTCGCCCCCTGGGCGCGCTCCGCCGCCCGCGCCAACCGCTCCTTCATGCACCGCGCCACCCGCGCCCTCGCCCGGGCCGGGATCGACCAGTTCCTCGACATCGGCACCGGCATCCCGACCCCGCCCAACCTGCACGAGATCGCCCAGGGCGTCGACCCGCGCGCCCGCGTCGTCTACGCCGACAACGACCCGATCGTCCTCGCGCACGCCCAGGCCCTGCTCACCGGCACCCGCGAGGGCCGCACCGCCTACGTGGAAGCGGACGTCACCGACCCCGGGCGGCTGCTCGACGCGCCCGGCCTGCGCGCGACCATCGACCTCGACCGCCCCGTCGCGCTCTCCCTGATCGCCCTGCTGCACTTCGTGCCCGACGCCCGCGGCGCGTATGGGATCGTCGAGCACTTCAAGTCCGCCCTCGCCCCCGGCAGCGCGCTCGTGATCAGCCACGTCACCCCCGAGTTCACGCCCGAGGACATCGACCGGGTGGTCCGGGTCTACGCCGCCGCCGGCACCGCCGTCCAGGCGCGCACCCGCGCCGAGGTCACCCGCTTCTTCGACGGCTGGACCCTGCTCGACCCCGGCGTCGTCCCCACCCCCGAGTGGCGGCCCACCCCGGCCGACCCCCCGGTCGCGGCCGCCGACGCCGCCCAGTACGCGGGGGTGGCGATCGCGGCCCGAAACGCCGCCGAGCCGCTCCGCTGACGAACCGTCCGGCCCCGTCCGGCGTCTCCTGGTTCATGCATCAGAACCCCTCCGGCACCGCGCACACCCGCCGCGCCGCCCTGACCATCGGCGCCACGGCGGCCGCGGCCCTCGCCCTCGGCAGCGGAGCCCCGGCCCAGGCGGCCACCGGCGACGTCGCCCGCGGCCTGGCCGAGCTCGAACAGCAGCACGGCGCCCGCCTCGGCGTCTACGCCCGCAACCTGCGCACCGGCCGCACCGTCCGCCACCGCGCCGACGAGCTCTTCCCGATGTGCTCGCTGTTCAAGACCTTCGCCGTCGCCGCCGTCCTGCGCGACCTCGACCACGACGGCGACTTCCTCGCCCGCCGCATCCGCTACACCCAGGAGGACGTGACGGCCTCCGGCGGCGCCCCCGTCACCGGCCTCCCGCAGAACCTCGCCAACGGCATGACCGTCGGCGAGCTGTGCGCGGCCGCCATCGACCAGAGCGACAACGCCGCGGCCAACCTGCTGCTGCGACAGCTCGGCGGCCCCACCGCCGTCACCCGGTTCTGCCGCTCGATCGGCGACCGCGTCACCCGGCTCGACCGCTGGGAACCCGACCTCAACTCCGCCGAGCCCGACCGCGTCACCGACACCACCACCCCGCACGCCATCGCCCGCGGCTACCGCCGGCTCGTCCTCGGCCACGCCCTGCCGCCCGCCCAGCGCCGCCGCCTCACCACCTGGCTGCTCGCCAACACCACCAGCACCCACCGCTTCCGCGAGGGCCTGCCCGCGGACTGGCGCCTCGCCGACAAGACCGGCACCGGCCGCCACGGCACCACCAACGACGCCGGCATCACCTGGACCACCGACGGCACCCCGATCGTCCTCGCCGTCCTCGCCACCAAGCCCGACCCGGCAGCCCCCAAGGACGAGCCCCTCCTGTCCCGCACCGCCACCCTGCTCGCCACCGCCCTCGGCTGACCCCGGCCGGCCCCGCCGTCGCCGAGGCCGAGCACCCGCTCGACCCCCGGCGGCGGCCCCGGCCAGGCATCCCGGACCACCCCCTTCCGCCCCACCCGTGCGCCCCCGCCGCACCGGGCCCAGACTGGTGGTGGACCGATGCTGCCCCGCGAGGCTGGGAGAGGCATGCTGCTGGGACTCACCACCGCGCTGGTCGCGACCGTCTGCTTCGGCTTCGGGGCGGTCTTCCAGGCGCGCGGGGCCCGCTCCGCGCCCCGGGCGGACCGGGTGCGAGCGGGGCTGCTCGCCGCGTTGGTCCGCTCCTGGCAGTTCGTGCTCGGCACCCTGCTCGACATCCTCGGATTCGCGCTGAGCATCGTCGCGCTGCGTTCCCTGCCGCTGTTCCTCGTGCAGGCCGTCACCAACGCCAGCCTGGCGGTCACCGCGCTCGCCGCCGTCTGGATGCTCGGCGCCCGGCTGCGGCGCGGTGACCTGGCCGGCATCCTCGCGGTCGTGCTGGGCCTGACCCTGCTCGCGCTCGGCTCCGGCCGGGAGGGCCGGGAGTACGCCCCGCCCGCGTTCCACTGGGCGCTGCTGGGCACGACCGCCGTGATGCTGCTCGCCACCCTGGTGCTGGTGCGCCGGGAGGGCACGGTGGCGGCGGCCGGGCTGGGCCTGATGGCGGGTGTGGGCTTCGGGGTCACCAGCCTGGCCGTACGGGTGCTGGACGCGTCGAGCCTCGCCGCCGTGCTGACCGACCCGGCCGCGTACGCCCTGGTGGCCGGGGGTCTCGGCGGCTACCTCGCCTACGCCCTGGCCCTGCAGCGCGGCACGGTGACGGCGGCGACCGCCGCCGGGACGGTCGCCGAGACCTTCGGCCCGGCGCTGGTCGGGGTGACGGCGCTCGGCGACGCCGCGCGCCCCGGCTACGCCTGGTGCGCCCTGCTGGGCTTCGCGGTGGCGGTGGGCGGCACCTTCCTGCTGTCCCGCTTCGGCGAGCTGGAGGGCGAATCGGCCGAACCCGCCGCCGTCCGGCCGGGTGCCGGGGCGGCCGAGCCGGCCGCCCCGCCCCGGTAGCCCGGACGGCCGCGCCGTGCGAAGGTGACGTGCCGGACAAATCGGACGGCGCAGCGGACGGCAGGACGTCCACGCGAGGACGTCCACGGAGCGGCAGGTGCGCGATGGCGGAGGAAGCCCAGCCCGGATCCCCCCGGTCGGCCCGCGCCGACCGCCCGCCCACGCGACCGACCACCGGCCCGGCCACCCCGCCGGCCGCCGATCCGGCCACCCCGCCGGCCGCCCGCCCCGTCGCGCTGATCACCGGCGCCTCCTCCGGCATCGGCCGCGCCACGGCCACCCGGCTGGCCGACGCCGGCTGGCTCACCCTCCTCTCCGGCACCGACCGCACCCGCCTGGACGAGCTCGCCGACCAGACCGGCGGCCGCGCCCTCCCGGAGGACCTCGGCAAACCGGACGGCCCGCGCCGCCTGGCCGAAGCGGCCCTGGCCGAGGCCGGCCGGGTCGACGCCCTCGTCGCCAGCGCCGGCCTCGGCTGGCGCGGCCCCTACGCGCAGACCCCCTCCGACACCCTGGACCGGCTGATCGAGGTCAACTTCGGCGCCCCGCTGCGTCTGGTCCGCCTCCTGCTGCCCGGCATGCTGGAGCGCCGCCACGGCCGGATCGTGCTGCTCGGTTCGATCGCCGGCCAGGTCGGCGTGCGCGACGAGTCCGGCTACGCGGCGACCAAGGGCGGCCTCGCGATGTTCGCCGAGAGCCTCTGGTACGAGCTGCGCGGCACCGGCGTCGGCGTGCGGCTCGTGCTGCCCGGCGCCGTCGACACCCCCTTCTTCGACCGGCGCGGCACCCCCTACCAGCGCGAGCGCCCGCGCCCGGTGCCCGCCGACCGGGTCGCGGAGGCCGTCGTCGCCGGCATCACCACCGAACGCGACCGCCTCTACGTGCCGCACTGGCTCGGCTTCCCGGCCCGCATCCACGGCGCCGCCCCCGGCGTGTTCCGCCGGATGGCCTCCCGCTTCGGCTGAGCCGCCCCGAGCCCCGCGCATGGACGCACCCGTCAAGGCCCTCGCCCTCGGCGCGGCCGCCGTCGAGTTCCTGCACCTCGCCCCGGCCGCCGTCCGCCTGCCGCCGCTGCGCCGCACGCTGGCCCGCCGCACCGCCGGCTGCGGCACCGACCCGCGCCACCTCGCGCTCACCTTCGACGACGGCCCCGACCCGCGCAGCACCCCGTACATCCTCGACGCGCTCGACGAACTCGACGCCCGTGCCACCTTCTTCCTGCTCGGCGCGATGCTCGAACGCGCCCCCGGGCTCGGTCGCGAACTCGTCCGGCGCGGCCACGAGGTCGCCGTCCACGGCTGGCACCACCGGCAGCAGTGGTACCCGGCGCCGACCCGCGACCTGCGCGAACTGCGCCGCACCCGGGACGCCGTCACCGAGCTCTGCGGCGCCCGGCCGCTCTGGTACCGCCCGCCGTACGGCGTGCTGACGGCCGGCCCGGCGCTCGCCGCCCGGCGCCTCGGCCTGCGCAGCGTGCTGTGGACGGCCTGGGGCCGCGACTGGACGGCCGAGGCCACCGGCGCCACCGTCTACGCGACCGCCCGCCCCGGCCTCACCGGCGGCGCCACCCTGCTCCTGCACGACTCCGACTGCACCTCCGCCCCCGGCTCCTGGCGCGCCACTCTGGCCGCCCTCCCGGCGATCGCCGCCCACTGCCGCGCCCACGGTCTCACCCTGGGCCCGCTGCGCGACCACGCCGTCCCGCCGCCGACCGTGCGCTGACCGAGCCAGGGCCGCACAGCCGGCCCCGCCTCCGGCTAGGATCCCCGCCATGGCCCACGCGAAGACCTCCTACGTCTGCCTGCCCTGCCGGGCCTCCTACAAGAAGCCCTACGACTCGTGGCGCGAACGGCTCTGCCCGCGCTGCGCGCGGCCGATGATCCACGCGGGCTCGGCCTTCGCCGCGCCCAAGCGCCGCGACACCGCCGGCTGGCGGACCCTGTCCGTCCTGCTGAACGCGGGCATCGCCTTCCACAAGACCTGCTGCGGCGGCCCGGGTTGGCGCCCCCGGACGGTGCGCGAGGTCCGCGAGCGGCTGGCGTACGCCCGCGCCACCGGCGAGCCCGCCCACCGGGCGCTGACCCGGCCCGAACTTCCCTGACCCGTCGAGCCGTTCGGGAACCACCGCGGGCAACGGACGCGTCGTCAGGGCGTACAGTGCGCGCGGAGGGCCCGGCCGGGCCCGGGGACGAATCGGGGGAAACCTACGTGAACCACACCGCCGGCAGCAGCCGTCGACTCCTGGCCGTCGCGGCCGCCGGGCTCGCCGCCCTCGCCGTGGCCGGCTGCGGCAGCTCGGACTCCAAGTCCAAGGCCGCCGAACCGACTTCCGCCGCTGCCCCGACCTCGGCCGCCGCCGGTTCGCCCGCCGCCGCGCCCACCGGCACCGACGCGACCACGGCCCCGGCGACGCCGTCCGCCGCCCCCAGTGCCGCGCACACCCCCGGGGTGGCCGCCGACACCCGCTCGCTGACCCTGACCGCGTCCGGTGGCGGTGGCAGCTACGAGTACAGCATGGTCAGCTGTGTCGGCGAGGCCAAGCCGACCGGCTGGCTGACGATCAGCCCGTTCCCCAGGGGCGACAACGTCGTGGTCACCACGCTGATGTTCAAGGACGGCGAGGCCCAGCTGCTGCTGACCACCAAGGACGGTAACCGCATCTCCACCTGGAAGGGCAAGGCGCCGGTCGGCGAGCACGCGAGCCGCACCGGCGACAGCGCCAAGCTCACCGGCCTGCCGGTCACGGACGACAAGGGCGCGACGGGCACCGTCAGCGGCACCCTGACCTGCTCCAACACCGTCGGCCTGCACTGACCCGGCCGCTACCCCAGCCCCAACCGCCCCAGCGCCGCCCCGAATCCCGCCCGCCAGGCGTCCGGGGTGGCGCCGGGGGAGGGGGCGGGCCCGGGCCGGTCGAGGGCGGCGAGCGCGTTGCGGACCACCTCGGCCGGGCGGGCGGAGGCCACGTCCGCGTGGCCGAGCTCCAGCTCGTGCTGCAGGTTGTCCCGCCCGTGCCCCTGGACGATGTCGAGGAGCAGCAGGCGCCGCCCGAGCGCGCGGGCCTCGCTGCAGGTGTCGCCGGAGCTGGTGACCACCAGGTCGGCGGCGGCCATCAGCGCGGGCACCCGGTCGGTGTAGCCGAACGGCAGCAGCCGTGGCTCGCGCCGGGCGGCGGCCCGCAGCCGTCGTTCGAGCTCCCGGTTGCGCCCGGCGACGGCCAGCACGTGCGGCCCGGCGGCCGCGAGCGCGGCGGCGGTGCGGGCGACCGGCCCGAGCCCCCACGCGCCGGACATCAGCAGCACGCACCGGGCGTTTGCCGGCACCCCGAACTCGGCCCGGGCCGCAGCCCGTTCGGGCGGGTGGTAGAACGGCGCGCGCAGCGGCGCGGGCAGGACGGCGACGGCGGCCTCCGGCCGGTAGCGGCGCACGGCGCAGGCGGCGACCTCGGAGGTGACCAGGAACAGGTCGGTGCCCTCCTGCACCCACAGCCGGTGCGGCGTCACGTCCGTGCAGAACACCACGTGCCGAAAGCCGTGGCCCTGCCCGCGTCCGGGACCGCGCCCCGCCAGCGCGTTGACCGCCGAGGTCGCGGTGGCGAACACCGACACGACCAGCCGCGGCCGCTGCGCCGCCACCAACTCCCGCAGCGCCGGCACGAGTCGGGCCCGGGCGGCGGCGTCGGCGAGCAGCGCGATCCGGGCGCCGGGGCGCAGCGCCGAGAAGTGGAACGCGTCGTACACGCCGGGCAGGCCGAGCAGCCGCCGGAAGACGGCCTCCCCGGCGGCGCCGGAGCGCTGCCCGAGCAGGGCCATGGCGTCGACGGTGTCGGTGGTCCAGCCGCGTGCGCGCAGGGTGTCCGCGCAGCCCTGTGCCATCACGTCGTGGCCCTGGCCGAGCGAGCCGGAGACCAGCAGGGCGTGCGGCACCGCGGCCCCCGGGTCAGTCGGCGTCGAGGGCCCGGGCGGCCTGGTCGGCCCGGTACCAGTCGGCGTAACGCCGCACGCCCTCAGCGAAGTTGGTCCGCGGCGACCAGCCCAGCAGCCGCTTCGCCTGGGCGGAGGAGATCCGCCGGCTCGCGTAGTCGGCCTTGCGGCCGGGGATGTGCTCGATGGTGACGGGCCCGAGCAGGTCGTCGACGGTGTCGGCGATGCCGCGCACCGAGACGGCGGTGGAGCCCTCCAGGGCGAAGGTCTGGTCCTCGGCGGCGGGGGAGAGGGCCCGCACGTGCGCGTCGGCGAGGTCCTCGACGTAGACGAAGTTGCGGCTCTGCCTGCCGTCCCCGGCGATGGTGATCGGCCGCCCGGCCAGCGCGGCCTGGACGAACCGGGCGACGACCAGCTCGTCGCGCATCCGCGGCCCGTACGGGATGCCGAAGCGCAGGATGGTGAAGTGCTGGCCGTACAGCTCGCGGTAGCTGTGCACGAGCAGCTCGGCGGCGAGCTTGGTGGCCACGTACAGGTGGCCGCTGTGCTCCAGCGCGATCGGCACGTGCTCGTCCAACTCCTGCTCTTCGCCGTCGAGTTGGGTGTCGGTGACGGCGGCGCCGTAGACCCAGACGGTGCTGGCGAGGACGGTCCGGCTGAGGCCGCTGCGCCGGGCGGCCTCCAGGACGGCCTCGGTGCCGTCGATGTTGGCGCGCACGGCGCCCACCGGGTCGGCGGTGACCTGTTCGACGTCGGCCATCGCGGCGAGGTGGTAGACCACCTCGCTGCCGGCCAGCGCGGCGGTGAGCGCCGGCAGGTCGAGCACGTCGATCCGCGCGTGCTCGGCGTCGGGGTTGAGGTACTTGTCGGTGGTGTCCACGGCCAGCACCTCGTGCCCGGCCGCGATCAGATGGTCCACGACGTGTGAACCGATGAACCCGCACCCCCCGGTGACGGCTATCCGCACGGTCCTGCTCCCTTCGTTCCCCGCCGGTTCGATTCCCGCACTGCTCCGGGCGCCGGCTAGCCGGCCATCCGCCGGTGCACCGCCGAGACGGCCTCGATCACCTGCTCGGTCTCGTCCTCCGTCATGTCGGAGTGCACCGGCAGGCAGACCTGCCGGGCGCAGACGTCCTCGGCCACCGGCAGCGGCCCGCGCCGGTAGGGCGCGAGGACGGGCTGCAGGTGCAGCGGCAGGTCGTACACCTCGCCGGACAGCCGTACGCCGTGCTCCTCGGCGACGGCCCGCTTGAACGCGGCCCGGTCGGTGCCGGGCGGCAGCAGCACCACGTACTTGTAGTAGTTGCTGCGGCTGCCGGCCGGCTCGCGGACCGGCTCCAGGCCGTCGAGGCCGGCCAGCGCCGTGTCGTAGCGGCGGGCGACGGCCCGGCGGGTCTCGATGAACTCCTTGAGCCGGCGCAGGTGCACGGCGCCGGTGGCCGCGTGCAGTTCGCTCATCCGCCAGGCGTGGCCGAGCAGCACGTGGTGGTTGGTGGTGAACGAGCCCTTGCCCTGGTCGCGGTAGATCCGGGCCTCGTCGCGCAGCTCCGGCGACTCGGTGAGGATCATGCCGCCCTCGCCGCTGGTGGTGACCTTGGTCGGGTAGAACGAGAACGCCCCGGCGAGGCCGAAGGTCCCGGCGCAGCGCCCGCCGAGGCTGCTGCCGTGGGCGTGCGCGGCGTCCTCGACCAGCGGGATGCCGCGCCCGTCGCACAGCGCGCGCAGCTCCGCGACCCGCGGGGTGATCAGCCCGCCGATGTGGACGAGGACGACGGCGGCGGTGTCCGGGGTGAGCGCCGCCTCCAGAGTCCCGGGGGAGAGCGCCAGGGTGTCCGGGTCGACGTCGGCGAACACCGGCCGCCCGCCGGCGTGCAGGACGGCGCCGGCGGTCGCGTAGAAGGTGACGGCGGGCAGGACGACGTCGCGGCCGCGGACGTCGACGGTGCGCAGGATCACCTCCAGCGCGGCCGTACCGCTGCTGACCGCGACGGCGTGCGAGGCGCCGTGCTCGGCGGCGAAGGCCTGCTCGAACCGCTCGGTCCACGGGCCGAGGGTGAGGGCGCCGGTGCTGAGCATCTCCGTCACCGCCTCGGCGACGGCCGCGCGGTCGTTCTCGTCGAACACGATGCGGGCGGCTGGAACGCCCATGGGGCACCTCCGGCGGCGGGCTGGGGTCAGCACCGATCGGGGTCAGGTCGTACCGAACCGTCCGTCGGACGGTCGGGCCACGGTCACATCACGCTACTTCGCCCGCCCGGGTGCGGCCCGTCGTCGCCCCCGCACGGGTGACGCGGGCCTCCCCTCCTCCGTGAGTACCGCTCGCGTACTGCGTCCGCAGTACGGCGGCGGTGGGCAAACGGCCTGCGCAGGGACGACGACGGAGAAGGGGTCGGCGGCGAAGGATGGGACATGCTGCGGGCGGACCGCGCCGGGACCGGCGCCTGGGCCGCTCGCGGCGTGTTTTCTCGCGACCGTGCACCGAACCCGAAGGAGGCCGCACCCCGTGGCCACGTTCCTGTACCGCCTGGGCCGATGGGCCTTCGCCCGGCGCAAGCTGGTGACCCTGCTGTGGGTCGCCGTGCTGGCCGTCGGCGGAGTGCTCGCGGCCAAGGCGCCCGCTGCGCCCGACGACGGGTTCGCGATGCCCGGCACGGAGGCGCAGCAGGCCTTCGACCTCATGAACGAGCGCTTCCCGGGCGGCCACGCGGACGGCGCCTCGGCCCGCCTGGTGTTCGTCGCGCCGGACGGCCAGAAGATCACCGCCGCGCCCAACCAGCAGGCCGTGCAGCGCACCGTCGCCGAGCTCGCGCACGCCGAGCAGGTCACCGGCGCGGTCGACCCGTTCCAGGCGCACGCCGTCTCCAAGGACGGCACCACCGCGTACGCGACGGTCAGCTACTCCGTGAAGGCCGGCAAGCTGTCCGACGGCGCCACCGCCGCCCTGGAGCAGGCCGCCCAGCACGGCCGGGACGCCGGGCTGAAGGTCGAGGTCGGTGGCACCGCGCTGATGGCCAAGCCCGAGGCGGGCGGCAGCAGCGAGGCGATCGGCATGGCGCTGTCCGCCGTCGTCCTGGTGATCACCTTCGGCTCGCTGGTCGCCGCCGGCCTGCCGCTGCTCACCGCCGTGGTCGGCGTCGGCCTCGGCATGTCGCTGATCACCGCGCTCGGCAGCACCCTCGGTCTGTCCAGCACGACCGGCACGCTCGCGATGATGCTCGGCCTCGCGGTCGGCATCGACTACGCGGTGTTCATCGTGTCCCGTTACCGTGCCGAACTGGCCGAGGGCCGCCAGCCGAGCGAGGCGGCCGGCCGGGCGGTCGGCACCGCGGGCTCGGCGGTGGTGTTCGCCGGCCTCACCGTGGTGATCGCCCTCGCCGGGCTCTCCGTGGTCGGCATCCCGATGCTCGCCAAGATGGGCATGGCCGCCGCCGGCACCGTTGTGATCGCCGTCCTGGTCGCGCTCACCCTGGTGCCCGCGCTGCTCGGCTTCATCGGCCGCCGGGTGCTGCCCCGCAAGGTCCGCAAGGCCCCCGAGGGCGCCGCGCGCCCGACCGGGGACAACGGCGGCGCCCGCTGGGCCCGGTTCGTGCTGCGCCGCCCGCTCGCGGTGCTGCTCGGCGGCGTGATCGCGCTCGGCGTGCTCGCCGCCCCCGCCCTGGACCTGAACCTCGGCCTGCCCGGCGACGAGTCCAAGCCGACCTCCACCACCCAGCGCCGCGCCTACGACCTGCTGTCGGACGGCTTCGGCCCCGGCTTCAACGGCCCGCTGACCGTCCTGGTCGACGCCAAGGGCACGGCCGACCCGAAGGGCGCCGCGAACGAGGTCGCCAAGACCGTCTCCGGCCTGCCCGGGGTGGTCACGGTGACGCCGCCGATGTTCAACAAGGCGGGGGACACCGCCCTGGTCAACGCGATCCCGGCGACCGGCCCGAGCGACGCCGCGACCAAGGACCTGGTGCACGCCATCCGCGGCCACGCGGCCGGCCTGAAGACCGCCACCGGCGCGACCGTCCTGGTCAGCGGCACGACGGCGATGAACATCGACGTCTCGCAGAAGCTCAGCGACGCGCTGCTGCCCTACCTCGCCGTGGTCGTCGGCCTGGCCGTCCTGCTGCTGCTCGTGGTGTTCCGCTCCGTCCTCGTCCCGCTGAAGGCGGCGCTCGGCTTCCTGCTCTCGGTGGCCGCCGCGCTCGGCGCCGTCGTCGCGGTGTTCCAGTGGGGCTGGCTGGCCGACCTGATCGGCGTGCAGCAGACCGGCCCGGTGATGAGCATGATGCCGATCTTCATGATCGGAGTGGTCTTCGGCCTGGCCATGGACTACGAGGTGTTCCTGGTCACCCGGATCCGCGAGGGCTTCGTGCACGGCGAGAGCCCGGGCGAGGCGATCGTCACCGGCTTCCGGCACAACGCCCGGGTGGTCACCGCCGCCGCCTTCATCATGATCGCCGTCTTCGCGGGCTTCATCGGCATGAGCGAGCCGATGATCAAGATGATGGGCCTGGGCCTCGCCGCGGCCGTCGCCTTCGACGCCTTCGTGGTCCGGATGACGATCGTCCCGGCCGTGCTCGCCCTGCTCGGCCGCCGCGCCTGGTGGCTGCCCCGCTGGCTCGACCGGCTGCTCCCGGACGTCGACGTCGAGGGCAGCAAGCTGCACACGGCGGCCTCCGAACCGGCCCCGGCCCGGGAGCCCGTCTCGGTCTGACCCGGCACCATCCGACCCGTGCGGCCACGGCCGGCTCGGAGAGACATTCGAGCGCGGACCGTTACCGTTGCTGAAGGGGGCCGTCCCACCGGACGGCCCCCGACCGGCATCCCGACCCGGAGACCCCGACCATGAGCGACACCTGGCAGCGCCTGCGCCGCGGCCACCCCCGGCTGCTCGACACCGTGGGCGGCGTGGCGCTGGTCGCGATCACCGCCCTCGGTGCCACCGCCGACCAGTACAACGGCCGCTTCGTCACCCCGGACCCGGTCACCGCCGTCCTCGCCCTGGTCTCCGCCGCCGCCGTCTTCGCACACCGCCGCCACCCGTACGCCGTGGTCGCCGTCACCCTGGTGAGCACCATGGTGCTCAGCGTGACCAGCCCCCGGCTCACCCCCATGCTGGCCACCCCGCTGCTGCTCGCGCTCTACTTCCTCGCCGTCCGCACCGACCGCGTCACCGCCCTGCGCGCCTCCGTCGCCACGGCCGCCCTGCTCACCGGCATGACCCTGGTCTTCGGCCCTGGCGGCCCGATCGGCGAACGGATCGGCGTCCTCGCCTGGGCCCTGCTGCCCGGCGCCCTCGGCGACAACATCCGCAACCGCCGCGCCCACCTCGCCGCCATCGAGGAACGCGCCGAACGCGCCGAGCGCACCCGCGAGGAGGAGGCCCGTCGGCGCGTCGCCGACGAACGCATCCGGATCGCCCGCGACCTGCACGACGTCGTCGCCCACCACATCGCCCTCGCCAACGCCCAGGCCGGCATCGCCGTCCACCTCATGGACAGCCACCCCGCCCAGGCCCGCGAGGTGCTCAGCCACATCACCGACGCCACCGGCTCCGCCCTCCAGGAACTGCGCGCCACCGTCGGCCTGCTGCGCCGCGCCGAGGAGCGCGCCCCGCTCGAACCCGCCCCCGGCCTCGACCGGCTGCCCGAGCTGATCAACAGCTTCGAGCGGGCCGGCCTGCCCGTGCGGCTGACCGTCGAGGGGGAGGCCCGGCCGCTGTCCCCGGGCGTCGACCTGACCGCCTTCCGGATCGTCCAGGAGTCGCTGACCAACGTCGCCAAGCACGCCCGCGGCGCCGACGCCGAGGTCACCCTCGCCTACCGCGGCAGCCGGGTCGCCCTCAGCGTCGCCAACGGCCGTCCGGGCCCGGCCCGCCGGCCCGTCCCGCTGCCCCCGCCGGCCCCGGGCGAGAGCGGCTTCGGCCTGATCGGCATGCGCGAACGGGCCGGCGCGGTCGGCGGCCGGCTCAGCGCCGACCACCGGCCGGACGGCGGCTTCCTGGTCACCGCCGAACTGCCGCTGCGCACCGGCAGCCGCGACGCCCCCACCGCCCCGCACGACAAGGACCACGCCGCATGACCATCCGCGTACTGCTCGCCGACGACCAGGCCCTGCTGCGCGGCGCCTTCCGGGTGCTGATCGACGCCGAGGACGACATGGAGGTCGTCGGCGAGGCCGCGGACGGCCGCGAGGCGGTCGAGCTCGCCCGCGCCACCCGGCCCGACGTCGTCCTGATGGACATCCGGATGCCCGGCGCGGACGGCCTCGGCGCCACCGCCGCGATCTGCGGCGACGCGGAGCTGTCCGGCACCCGGGTGCTCATCCTCACCACCTTCGAGATCGACGAGTACGTGGCCCAGGCGCTGCGCGCGGGGGCCGGCGGCTTCCTCGGCAAGGGCGCCGACCCGAAGGAGCTGCTCGCCGCCGTCCGCACCGTGGCGGCCGGCGACAAGCTGCTCTCGCCCGCCGCCACCCGCGCGGTCATCGACCAGCTGCTCGCCCAGCCCGACCCGGCCGTCGCCGCGCCCGCCGAACGGCTCGCCGTCCTCACCGCCCGCGAGCGCGAGGTCATGGCGATGGCCGCCACCGGGCTCACCAACGAGGAGATCGCGGAGCGGATGTTCGTCAGCCCGTTCACCGTGCGCACCCACGTGCACCGGGCGATGGCCAAGCTCGACGCCCGCGACCGGGCCCAACTGGTCGCCATCGCCTACCAGTCCGGCCTCGTCCCGCCCGGCCGCCCGGCGTAGCGGAGCCCCGGCCCGGGCCCCCGCCCGGCCCCCGCCGCGCGGCTCCGCCCGGAGCGGCGCAGGATGGGAGGGTCGGTGGTGGACCGGCGGCAGGCAGGAGGTCCGGCCCGTGGCGATCGCGATGGCAGACATCCGGGAGTGGCGCGGCCAGCCGGTGGTCGACGAGAAGGACCGTCGGATCGGCACGCTGGAGTCCGTCTACGTGGAGACGGCGAGCGACGAGCCGTTCTTCGCCACCGTGACGGTCGGCATGCTCACCCGGCGCCGCCTGGCCTTCGTCCCGCTGCTCGACGCGGTGGCGGGCCCCGGCTACCTGCGGGTGGCGTACCCGCGCGCCCTGGTCCGGCAGGCCCCGGCGATCGGCACCGACGACATCCTGCCCGCCGGGGACGAGCCGGCCGTGTTCGCGCACTACGAGCTGCCGTACGAGACCGGCGCCGGCGGCGAGCGCCGCCTGGCCCGCCGCTGAGGCGGCTCCGGACCGGTTCCGGATTGGTTCCGGCCCGGCCCAGCTCCGGACCGCACGGGAATGGATACCCCACCGGGTACACTTGTCACCGGATAGTCGAGGTGAAAGGCGGCCCGGGATGCAGGTGGACGAGGAATCGGTCGGCGCGGTCCTGAACCGGCTTCGGCGCGCGCAGGGCCAGCTGGCCGGCGTGATCGCGATGATCGAGGCGGGTCGTGACTGCAAGGACGTGGTCACCCAGCTCGCCGCCGTGTCGCGGGCCCTGGACCGGGCCGGATTCAAGATCGTCGCCAGCGGGATGCGCCAGTGCATGGCCGCCGCCGACGAGGACGCCCCGCCGATGAGCGAGGCCGAGCTGGAGAAGCTGTTCCTGGCCCTGGCCTGACGAACGCCCCGAAGGGCCGCGACGGAGGATTCCCGTCGCGGCCCTTCGCCGCGCGCCGCCCCGTTTCCTGCCCCGCGCGCCGCCTTCGAGGGCCCGGCCCGGCCGGACCGGGGGCACTCGCCATGGAGTTCGCGAACCGCCCGACGCTCCGTCACGCGCCGTTCACGCCCCGGTCGCTGGCTTTCGGATGAATGAGGCCCGCCCGCAGTTGTACAGCCAACTGCGGTGCTCCCTCCTCCCAGCCTCCGTGACCAGCCGCGCGCGGCCCCGGCGCCGTCCCCCGGCGGACCGGGCCCCGGGCGGCGGACAGGACAACCGTGGCCGCAGGCAGCGCCCTGACCCTCACCACCTCCGCCGATCCCGCCGAAGGCGACCGGCTCACCTTCCACTGGACCACCGACGCCCCCGACGCCAAGAACTGGGTGGGCGTCTACGACGGCAGCCGCCAACCCGGCACCGGCTCCTCACTGCTGTGGAAGTACACCCCCGGCACCTCCGGCGACGTCCAGCTCGACACCTCCGCGCTGACCGGCGGCCCGTACACCGCCTACCTGCTGGCCAAGGACGGCTACGGCGTCCTCGCGCAGACCGCGCCGTTCGCCTTCCGGCCCAAGCCCGCCGTGGTCCGCCCGCACGCGGCCGTGGACGCCCTCACCACCGCCCCCGTCGCCCCCGGCGCGCGAGTGACCGTCAAGCTCGGCGGCCTGTGGTCCCGCCCGGCCGGCAACCCGCCCGGCTCCGCGACCTACCGCAAGCTCGGCGGCGCGGCCTGGGCCGCCGTCAGCCCGGACGGCACCCTCACCGGCACCGCCCCCGCCGCCGGCCCGAACCCGGAGCTCGTCGTCGTCGGCGTCAAGGACGGCGCGGGCGCCACCGACACCGTCACCGTCCTCGTCCCGGTCGCCGACCCGGCCGCCCCGCCGCGCCTCAAGGCCGCGAGCTGGAACCTGCACGAGGCCGGCGCCGGGTACACCGACGCGCTGGAGAAGCAGCTGCGCGTCGTCCTCGCCCAGGGCCTGGACGTGCTCGCCCTCCAGGAGACCGCCGGCGAGCGGGCGAAGACCCTGGCCGACGCGCTCGGCTGGTACGCCTACCAGAGCCCCGGCAGCGTCGGCATCCTCAGCCGCCACCCGCTCGCCGACGTCACCCCGGTCACCGCCGACCTGCCCGCCGCCGCGGCCACCCTGCAGCTGCCCGGCGGCCGCACCGTCCGGTTCTGGGCCGCGCACCTCGACGAGGCCGGCTACGGCCCGTACGCCGTCCAGGACGGGCAGGGCGCCGCCCAGGTGGAGGCCGCCGAGCGGGCCTCGCTCCGCTTCCGGCAGGCCACCGCCCTGGCCGCCGCCGTCCGCGCGGACCTCGCCCGGCACCTGCCGGTGGTGCTGGCCGGCGCGCTCTCCTCGCCCTCCCACCTGGACTGGACGGCCGCCACCGCCGCCGCGCACCACGGCGTCGGCCCGCTGAACTGGCCGGTCACCAAGGCGCTCCAGGACGCCGGGCTGACCGACGCCTTCCGCGAGGAGCACCCCGACCCGGCCAAGGTGCCGGGGAACACCTGGTCGCCGACCCGCAAGCGGCGCGGCGACCGGCCGGAGCCGCAGGACCGCATCGACGCCGTCCAGTACGCCGGACCGCTGAAGCTCGTCGAGGCGCACACGCTCGTCGCCGACTGGCCGCAGCCCGAGCCGAACACGGCCGCCGACCAGTGGCCCTCCGACACCGCCGCCGCCGTCGCCACCTTCCAGCTCTGAAAGGCCGGTCCGAGATGCCCGAGCTCTCCCGCCGCACCTTCGTCGGCGCCACCGCGGCCGCCGGCGCCACCGCCCTGACCGGCCTCGCCGCCACCCCCGCCGCGGCCGCCCGCCCCGAGGCCGAGCCCACCGGCACCATCAAGGACGTCAGGCACGTCGTCGTCCTGATGCAGGAGAACCGCTCCTTCGACCACTACTTCGGCACGCTGAACGGCGTGCGCGGCTTCGGTGACAAGCAGGCCCTCCAATTCCCGGACGGCACCGACGTGTTCCGCCAGCCCGACAGCCGGCGCAGCGACGGCGGCGTGATGCTGCCCTACCGGATGGACACCTCGAAGTACAACGCGCAGAACGCCGGCGGCCTCGCCCACGACTGGGCGACCGGCCACCAGGCCATCAACGACGGCGCGATGAACAAGTGGATCGCCGCCAAGGGCGAGCGCACCATGGGCTACTTCACCCGCGAGGACATCCCCTACCAGTACGCCCTCGCCGACGCCTTCACCCTCTGCGACGCGTACTTCACCTCGCTCGCCGGCCCCACCGACCCCAACCGCCTCTACCTGTGGACCGGCACCGCCGGCCCCGGCCGCGACGGCACCACCGGCCCGTGGATCGACAACACCCCGGTCACCGACAACCCGGTCGCCGACTGGACCACCTACGCCGAGCGCCTGCAGGCCGCCGGCGTCTCGTGGCGCGTCTACCACAACCCCAGCAAGGACGACCGCACCGGCGACTACGACGACAACGCGCTCTCCTACTTCAAGCAGTTCCACGCCTTCCCGCACGACGACCCGCGCTACGTCAACGCGATGACGAAGTTCGACCCCGCCGACTTCGACCGCCACTGCAAGGACGGCACCCTGCCGACGATCTCCTGGCTGGTCGCGCCCTACCTGTTCTCCGAACACCCGGCGGCCGGCCCGGCCTACGGCGCGCACTGGGTCAACCAGGCGCTGCAGTCGCTGATGTCCAACCCGGACGTCTGGCAGCACACCGTCTTCCTGGTCATGTACGACGAGAACGACGGCTACTTCGACCACATGGTCCCGCCCACCCCCGAGCCCGGCACCCCCGAGGAGTTCACCCACGGCCGCGCCATCGGCCTCGGCAACCGCGTCCCGCTCTGGGTGGCCTCGCCCTGGTCGCGCGGCGGCTGGGTCAACTCCCAGGTCTTCGACCACACTTCGGTGCTGCGCTTCATGGAGCTGGTCACCGGGGTCGCCGAGCCGAACATCTCCGCCTGGCGCCGCGCGGTCTGCGGCGACCTCACCAGCTGCTTCGACTTCGCCGCCCCGGACCACTCGATCCCGCCCCTGCCCGACACCAACGCCCTGATGGCCAGGGCCGACGCGGGCGCCAAGCTGCCCGGCGTCGCCCTGCCGGCGGCCGGCGCCCAGTCGATGCCCGTCCAGGAGCGCGGCGAGCGCCCGCACCGCCCGCTGCCGTACCAGCCGTGGGCCGACGTCGAGGTGGACCGCAGGACCGGCAAGGTCACCTGCACGATGAGCAACGACGGTTCGGTCGCCTTCCCGTACGCCGTCTACCCGAACATCGCGCTGCCCTTCGCCGGCACCCCGTACACCGTCGCCCCCGGCGCCACCGCGCGGTACGTCTGGGACGCGGCCGCCACCAACGGCCGCTACGACTTCAGCGTCCACGGCCCGGACGGCTTCGTCCGCCGCTTCGCTGGCACCGTCGTGCGCGACGGGCAGGACGGCCAGAACGACGTCGGCGTGCCGATCGTCACCGCCGACCTGCGCGGCGACCTGCGGCTCACCCTCCAGGTCGCCAACGACGGCCTCACCGACGTCGCCTTCACCGCCGCGCCCAACGACTTCGCGGGCACCGCGCGCACGGTCTGGGTCAAGCCCGGCAAGCAGACCGAGCTGTCCTGGCCGCTGGACGGGCAGGGCCGCTACGACGTCACCGTCACCGCGCACACCGGCCTGCGCTTCGCCCAGCGCTACGCGGGCTGGGTCCACTGAGGGACCGGCCGACCGGTCGTCAACCGGCCGGGGGCGCCGATCCGGTGACCCCCGGCCGTGGCTGGGCCGCACTGTCCGACCCCGGCGCTACCGTCGGCCCATGCAGAAGATCGCCACCTTCCTCTGGTACGACGGTCGGGCCGAAGAGGCCGCCACCTTCTACACCTCGCTGTTCCCCGACTCCCGGATCACCCGCGTCGCCCGCTACCCCGACGCCGGCGCGGGCGAGCCCGGCGCGGTCATGACGGTCGACTTCGAGCTCGCCGGCCGCCCGTACGTCGCCCTCAACGGCGGCCCCGCGTTCTCCTTCACCGAGGCCGTCTCGCTCATGGTCGAGTGCGACGACCAGCAGGAGGTCGACGAGCTCTGGGCCAAGCTCACCGCGGACGGCGGCGAGGAGAGCCAGTGCGGCTGGCTCAAGGACCGCTTCGGCCTCTCCTGGCAGATCACCCCGCGGATCCTGCTCGACCTGGTCGGCGACGAGGACCGGGACAAGGCCGCCCGGGTGATGGCCGCGATGATGAAGATGCGGAAGATCGAGATCCAGCCGCTGCTCGACGCGGCCCAGGGCTGAGCCGCCGTGGCCACCCTCACCCACCGCGGCATCGTCTACCTGCGGGCCACCCCCGAGCGGGTCTGGCACGCCCTCACCAACGCCGACGAGTCCGGGCTGTACTGGGGCCACCGCAACGTCTCCACCTGGCTGCCCGGCACGCCCTGGGAGCACCAGCGCACCGACGACTCCGGCATCGCCGACGTGATCGGCATCGTCGAGGTCGCGGACCGGCCGGTCCGCCTGGTCACCAGCTGGGCCGGGCCGCAGGAGCAGCGTGCCGGCGGGCCCTCCCGGGTCACCTTCGACCTGGAGAGCTGGCAGGACCTCACCCGGCTCACCGTCACCCACGAGAACCTGCCCGACGAGACTGCGCGGGCCGACTCCGAACAGGGCTGGTCGGCGGTGCTCTCCAACCTGAAGACCTACCTGGAGACCGGCCACCCGCTCCCGCAGCAGCCCTGGCTGATGCCCTGAGGATCCCGCACGGATTCAGCGCCCGGCGCCCGCCGCCGGGCGCTCCCCGCTCCCGCCGCCGCCGTTTCGGCCGCCTTCGCCCCGGAGCCGTCCGCGCAGCCGGTCGAAGCGGGAGAACCGCTCCCGGCTCGCCACCGCCGCCCGGTCCAGCTCCTCCATCAGCCGCCGGCCGCGGTGGTCGAGGTCCAGCTCGTCCAGGATCCGGTCCACCTCGGCCAGTATCGCGCCGTGCAGCTGCCAGGCCTCCGGATGCTCTTGCACCTTCCGCAGCAGCACCTGGGCGACGTTCTCCCGGCTCGCCCAGGCCGCCGCCAGCTCGGCGGCCAGCCGCTGCTCCGCCTCCTCCGCGTCCCGGCTGACCTGGGTGGTGACCAGCACCGCGAAGCTCACCATCGCCCCGCCCACGTGCGCGAACAGCTCCTCCAGGCCGACCGCGACGTCCGGCGGGAACAGCCGCTCGCCCGGCCCGCGCCGCTTCGCCAGGTCGGTCAGCGACCGGGCCAGCACCCGGATCACCACCACGCAGATCTCCAGCGTGTCCAGCCCGGTGCGCAGCACCAGCCGGGACAGCAGCCCCTCGCTGATCCGCGGATTGAACCGCAGGCTGTCCTCGGCCTGGCGCAGTGCCGCGTCCACCTCCGCGATCGCCTGGTCCAGCCGGCGCGCCTCGTGCAGCCGCTCGGCGGCCCGGGCCACCGGGGTGGGCCGGCCCAGCTCCTCGGCGAGGTCCAGCAGCAGCTGCCGGCCCCGCCGGGCCAGGCCCTCGACGGCCTCCCCGGCGGTGTCCACCCACACCGGCGGTGCGAACACCAGGTTGAACGCCAGCCCGACCGCGGCGCCGATCAGCGTCTCCAGCACCCGGTCCCAGGCCTGCGAGGCGAGCTTGGTGACGCCCAGGACCAGCATCGCGCTGATCGCGACCTCCTGGACGAACTCCTCCACCCGGACGAACCGGCCGATCACCAGCGAGGCCAGGATGATCAGCCCGAGGCTCCACCAGGACAGCCCGACGACGGCGCTGAAGCCGATCGCGATCAGCACCCCGACCACCACCGAGTTGACCCGGCGGATGCTGGTCTTGAGCGTCGAGTAGACGGTGACCTGGACCACCAGCAGCGCCGTCAGCGGCGCCGTGAGCGGGGCGGGCTCGCTGCTGAGCCGGGTCGCGACGGCGTAGGCGAGGGTGGCGGCCACCGTCGCCCGCACGGTCTGGACCACGAACGGCTCACGGGCGCCCCGGCGGACCAGGGCTGTGACGGACTCCGGGACGATCGACTCCGGGACGAGGGCCATGAGGCCCTTCTTTCCCCGCGGCGGCCGTTCACACCGCCGATCGGCCCGCCGGGTACCCGGACGAGTGGTATCCGGCCGATCGGCCGTGCCGTTCGGGTCGTCAGCCGCGCCCGCCGTCGCGGTCGAAGCGCAGCTTCCACGGCGCGAGCGCCGACTCGATCTGCACCGCGAGGCTCATCTTCGAGGCGCCCTCGATCCGCTCCTCGAAGCGGATCGGCACCTCGCGGATCGTCATGCCGCGCCGGACGGCGCGGTAGTTCATCTCGACCTGGAACGAGTAGCCGTTGCTGCGCACGCTCGGCAGGTCGATGGCCCGCAGCGTGTCCGCCCGCCAGGCCTTGAACCCGGCGGTCGCGTCCCGCACGCCCAGCCCGAGGATCGCGTTGACGTAGAAGTTGGCCCAGGCGGAGAGAGCCTTGCGGTGCCACGGCCACTCGGCGGCCGTCGAGCCGCCGGGCACGTAGCGGGAGCCGAGCACCACGGCGGTGTCGCCGGTCAGCAGGGCGTCCACCATCGCCGGTATCGCCGAGGCCGGGTGCGAGAGGTCGGCGTCCATCTGGACGACGACGTCGGCGCCCTCGTCCAGCGCGCGGGCCATGCCGGCCAGGTAGGCGCGGCCGAGGCCGTCCTTCTCGGTGCGGTGCAGCACGCCGATCGTGCCGCCGGCGTCCGCGGCCAGCTTCTCGGCGACCTCGCCGGTGCCGTCCGGGGAGCTGTCGTCCACCACCAGCAGGTGCAGGTTGGGCACCGGGAGGTCCGCGAGGAGCCCCGCCAGGACCGGAAGGTTCTCCCGTTCGTTGTACGTGGGGACGACGACAACGACCTTGGGGGAGGCCTCGACCATGTTCTGTTTCCCTCGTGCCCTCTCCGGCCGGCTGCCCGGCCCGGCCGGACGCCAGGGCTTGTCCGACAATCCCTGGTCCGCGACGACCTGCTCTCCAATGGACCGTGAGAGTCTATCCGCGCGGTTCACTCCCTCCCGCCACGGGTGTCACCCGGCCCCCCGCCGGGCCCGCGGCGCGGGCACCGGTTTCGACGGCGATGCGTGCGTGTGACAACCTTCCCCGGTTCGGATCAATGCCCCGGGAGCTTCCTTGACCATCCGCCGCACCACCGCCCTGCCCGCCGCCGTGCCGGTCCTCGCCGCCACGGCCCTCGCGCTGACCGCCCTCACCGGCTGCGGCGGGAACGGCTCCGGGCCCGCCACCGGCGCCGCCACGGCGAGCGGCACCGCCACGGCGGCCGCGAGCGGGACGGCGACGGCCGCGGCGACCGCGACCGCGACCGCCGAGGCGACCGGCGCGCCCGCCGGTGCCGACGGCTCGTTCGACCCGGAGGTCGCGATAGCCCACCGCTCCCGCGCGCCGTACGCCGCGAACGTCGTCCTGGTCAGCGAGACGGGGGACGGCGACCAGAAGGTGCGGATCACCGTCACTGGCCGGATGAACTACTACACGCCGGCCCGCGGCGCCCGCACCGAGGGCAAGACCGTCATGGGCGGATCGGTGGTGGTGAACTGGCTGGAGACGCTGACCGTGGACGGCGTCGGCTACCACCGGGACAAGGCCAAGGGCGAGACCACGTGGACGAAGGACCCGCAGGCCGGGGAGGGCGCCGACGCGAGCGGCGAGCAGGTCGCCGCCTACGCCAAGGCCCTGCTGGCGGGCGGCCCCGCCGCCCGCAAGGGCATGGAGACCGAGTCGGGCCTGCCGGTGTACCACCTCGCCGGCCGGCTGACGATGGACCAGGTGCGCCTCGCGGACCCGTCGAACGCCGCGCGGATGGCGGCCCAGGGCGTGGACGGGGTCGACTGCGAGCTGTGGATCGACCGGCTCGGCCGGGGCGTGCGCGGCGCGCAGTCGATGGTGGTCAACGGCAAGACGGTCGTGACCACGGACCACTACTCGGACTTCGGCCCGGCGGAGACCTTCGCCGCCCCGCTCCCGGCCGAGATCGCCCAGTGAGTCGCCCGGTGAGTCGCCCGGTGACCGGCTGACCCCGGGTCAGGACGCGCCGTAGACCGCCGCGAGGTTGTCCCGGGCCGGGCGGGTGCGCCCGGCCGGCCCGGCGGCGAAGGCGCGCAGCACGTTCTCGGTGACCCTGCGCACCAGGTCCCCGGCGTGCACGTCGATCCCGTGGTCGGCCTTCCCGCCGCCGGGGCCGTTCGCGTCCAGGGCCTCCACCCAGCGCATCGTCCCGCTGGCGAACACCCCGGCGCCGCTCGGCACCGTGTAGTAGGCGGTGTCGGAGTGCGAGCGGCGGCCCTCGCAGACCACGGGGGAGTGCGCGACGACCTCGATCGGGCGCGGGGTCGGGAAGGCGGTGTCGACCCGGTCGTACTCGACGCCGACCAGGTGCGGGAACGAGGCCCCGGCCGTCACGCCGGTGCCCTCGAACAGCCAGTGCTCCGGCGAGGTGACCACGTACGGGGCGTCCACCGGGTAGCCGTCGTAGATCACGCCCAGCACGGCGCTCTCCGGGTCCGCGCCCGGGCCGGCCCGGAAGTCGGTGGTGGCCGGCGCGCCGGCCCGGTGACCCGGGTCCTGCGCCCAGGCGTCCTTGTAGCAGACCACCGTGCGGTCCGGGCCCAGCCCGGTCGGCTCGAAACGCACCCGGCGGAAGCAGCAGTTGGCGCCCAGCACCGCGAGGTTCGTCCCGGCGTCGCGGGCCGCGGCCACGTGGGCGCGCTGCTCGGGCGACCAGTACTCGTCGTGGCCCAGGGACAGGACGGCGCTCGCCCCGTGCAGCAGGCCGGGCTCGCGGGCCACGTCGATCCCGGTGGTGTAGGCGAGCTCCAGCCCGAGCTTCTCGGCGAGCGCGATCAGCGGTGCCTCGTACACCAGGAACAGCCCGGCGCCGTGGTCGTAGTCGTACGGCCGGTCGAAGACCACCGTCAGCGAACGGGTCGCCAGGGTGCCGGTCGGCCCGTTGTAGAGGCTGTGACCGCCCCACTCGTTGTAGGCCTGCCAGGTGGCCGGGGCGCTCATCACGACCGTCCGGCCGGTCGTGACGGCGGAGCGGACGGTGAGCGGGACGTAGCGGCGGCCGGAGCCGTCCTCGGCGTCCAGGCGCAGCAGGTAGGCGCCCTCGGGCCAGCCGGCGGTGTCCACATCCAGGGTCCGCTGCCAGCCGGTGAGTACGGTGCGGGTGGCCTCGTCCACGTGCGCGGCGGCCTGCCGGGCACCGGGGACGTGCTCGCGGCGCCAGACCAGGCGGGCGCGGGCCCCGCCGTACCAGCCCATCCGGTAGGCGGAGACGGTGAACGCGGCGGCGCCGGTGGACACGTGCAGGCCGAAGGTCTCGCCGGGCAGCACGCTGACCCGGTCGGCGAAGCCCTCGATCGCGTCGGCCGGGCCCGGGTCGGTGATCTCCCAGCCGGGCGTGCCGGGCAGGTCGCGTTCGGCCGGCTTCCCGGGGGCGCCGGTGTCCCCGGCGTGCCGGGCGGGGGCCGGGGTACCGGCGCCGGCAGCGTCGGGTGTGGGGTGCGGGGCGGGCGCCGGGTCCGCCGGGTGGGCGCCGCAGGACGTGACGGCGGCCGCCATCAGGCCCAGGCCCAGAATCCCCCGCCGGCTCGGCTCCGCCACCGCGGCCTCCCTCGTTCCGTCCGTTCCTGCGCGTCAACTCCGTCCCTGCGCGTCAACGCCGCACGTCAACGTGCTGGCACATCCTTACCCCTTTCGGGCGGTCCATTCCGACCGCCGCGCCGGATGATCGGCACGGCCGAACGGATCGCGCCACCGGAGGAGGCCGTCCGGGCGGCGTCCGGGCGCGCCCTGGCGTGTCCGCGCGCCGACTCCCCGGCTCCGCCACCGGGGTCACCTAGCCTGACCAGGCCCGCCGTCCGGCGGCCAGGGGGCCCGGCGCCGCGATGCGGCCGGCCGAGATCGTGGACAGGGGTGTACGTGGCGTCGTCGGGTTCGGCCGAACGGGGAGTGGCTCCTCCGACACGGGGCGCGAGGTTCCGGGAGTGGATGCTCGAAGGCCTGGCGGACATGGCCAAACAGCACCCCGGACCGCACGCGGAGGCCCCGAGCGAGAAGGGCGCGCACTGGTGGCGCGTCATGTGCCTGACCGGCCTCGACTACTTCTCCACCCTCGGCTACCAACCCGGCATCGCGGCCCTCGCCGCCGGCCTGCTGTCCCCGATCGCCACCATCGTCCTGGTGCTCGTCACCCTCTTCGGCGCGCTGCCGGTCTACCGGCGGGTGGCCGTCGAGAGCCCGCACGGCGAGGGCTCGATCGCCATGCTGGAACGGCTGCTGTCGTTCTGGCAGGGCAAGCTCTTCGTGCTGGCCCTGCTCGGCTTCGCCGCCACGGACTTCGTGATCACCATCACCCTGTCGGCCGCCGACGCGACCGCGCACCTGATCGAGAACCCGCACCTGCACAGCGCCCTGTCCGGCAAGCAGGTGCTGCTCACCCTCATCCTGGTGGCCCTGCTCGGCGGGGTGTTCCTCAAGGGCTTCAGCGAGGCGATCGGCCTGGCCGTCTTCCTCGTCGTGGTCTACCTCTCGCTCAACGTCGTCGTGGTGGTCAACGGCCTCTGGCACGTCGTCAAGGCGCCGCACGTGTTCGGCGACTGGACCGACGGGCTCACCGCCGAGCACGGCAACGCCTTCGCGATGATCGGTGTGGCGTTGATCGTCTTCCCGAAGCTCGCACTGGGCCTGTCCGGCTTCGAGACCGGCGTCGCCGTGATGCCGCACATCGAGGGAGACCCGGACGACACCGAGGAGAAGCCCACCGGCCGCATCCGCGGCGCCCGGCACCTGCTCACCACCGCCGCCGTGATCATGAGCGTCTTCCTGATCACCACCAGCCTCATCACGACCCTGCTCATCCCGAAGGCCGCCTTCGAGAACGGCGGCCAGGCCAACGGGCGAGCCCTCGCCTACCTCGCCCACGAGAATCTCGGCAGCACCTTCGGCAGCATCTACGACCTGTCGACCATCGCCATCCTCTGGTTCGCCGGCGCCTCCGCCATGGCGGGTCTGCTCAACCTCATGCCGCGCTACCTTCCGCGCTACGGCATGGCGCCGCACTGGGCGCGGGCCGTGCGGCCGATGGTCGTCGTGCTGACGCTGATCTCCTTCCTGGTCACCTGGATCTTCGACGCCAACGTCGATGCGCAGGGCGGCGCGTACGCCACCGGTGTGCTGGTGCTGATCAGCTCCGCCGCGGTCGCCGTCACCATCGCCGCGCGCAAGGCCAGGGAGCGGCGCTGGACCATCATCTTCGCCGTGATCGCCGCCGTCTTCCTCTACACCACGGTCGTCAACATCGTGGAGCGGAGCGACGGTGTCAAGATCGGCGCCTGCTTCATCGCGGGCATCGTGCTGGTCTCCCTCCTGTCCCGGCTCAAGCGGTCCTTCGAACTGCGCGTCACCAGCGTCGAGCTGGACGAGGTCGCGGAACGGTTCGTCCGGGACTACACGCACCGCCCGCTGCGCCTGATCGCCAACGAGCCGAACAGCCGGGACCTCGCCGAGTACCGCGACAAGCTCCGTCAGATCCGCCAGGACAACGACATCCCGGCCGAGGACGACCTGGTCTTCGTCGAGGTCACCGTGCTCGACCCGTCCGACTTCGAGGCCGAACTGACCGTGCACGGCGAGGTGCTGCACGACCGCTACCGGGTGCTGGCACTGCAGAGCTCCAGCGTGCCCAACGCGCTGGCCGCCCTGCTGCTCCAGGTGCGCGACCTGACCGGGCAGCAGCCGCACATCTACTTCGAGTGGACCGAGGGCAACCCCTTCGCCCAGTTCCTGCGGTTCTTCCTGTTCGGCCAGGGCGAGATCGCCCCCGTCACCCGCGAGGTCCTGCGCGAGGCCGAACCCGACCGCAGCCGCCGCCCGGCCGTCCACGTCGGCTGAGCCGGGTCAGCCCTCGTCGTTGTCGAAGGGCTCGTCCGACCAGCGGAACCTCGCGCGGTCGCCGCGTATGTGCAGCAGGAACTCGGCGGCGGGCCCGGCCGGGCCGACCAGGGTGAGGGCGCCGTCGATCCGGTCGTAGGCCAGCTCGAACGCCTCGTACTCCTCGGCGTCGACCAGTGCGGCCGATTCGTCGAACCACGGCTTCACCTCGGCGAAGCCCGGTCGCGGCAGGAACCGGCCGTCCGTCCAGGCGAAGTCGCTTTCCTCCACGACGATCTCGCCGAGCAGTTCCTCGCCGCGCAGCAGTCGCCACGTCGTGCCCGTCCGCATCGCGTCGTTCTCCCGTCCGGGCCCGTTCGGCGAGCCCGGAGGGGAGTCTTGCACCTGCCACTGACAATTCCGGCCGGTGCCGGTTCAGCGGGGCGGGCGGGACTTCGTCCAGGCCGGTGCGACGAAGGCCACCAGGGCGACGGCGAAGCCGATCTGGAGGAAGTGGCGGATCCAGTCGATGCCCGAGGTGTGGCGGACGCCGATCCAGCCGGAGACGGCGTTGCCGAGCCAGGCCCCGGCGGCGCCGAGCAGCATGGTCAGCCACCAGGGGATCGACTGCGGTCCGCGCAGGATCAGCTTGGCGATCACGCCCAGCACGAAGCCGATGATCAGGATCCACAGGAGCTGGAACATCGCGGTCCACCTTCCCCGTCGAAGACGCGGTTCGTCCCATGATCGCCCGGGTCGGCCGGACGGGCACGTCGAGGAGCGGGGGGCGGAACCGGGAGTGAGGCCCGGGCCCGGTGGGGTGGGGCGAGATTGGGCCGCCGGGTGGGCCGGAAAGACACTGTCCGCGGAGTATGCCGCGGGCATAGAAAAGGGGGCCACGACGCGGACACCCCGCGTGACTTCCGAGAGGAACCGCCCCATGACCCGACTTCGCGCCGTCGCCGTCACCCTCGGCTGTACCGCCGCCGCCCTCGCCCTGACCATGGGTCCGGCGCAGGCCGCGCCCGGCGACACCAGCAACGTCTGCGCCTCCACGCTGACCCCGGCCGGCTTCGTGGACGTCCAGTGGTGGAACAGCGCCGGCTGCGGTTCCGGCTTCGCCCCGAACTCCAAGCAGATCAAGCAGCTCACCGGGCTCCCGGTGGGCACGGTCGTCAACGCCTGCTCGTCCACCTACCCGCCGGCCGGCTGGACGATCGTCAGCAGCTTCTACAGCTCCGGCTGCCAGTACTCCTCGGTGCCGAGCTTCAACAACAACTCCTGGCAGCTGAAGCGCACCTCCTGACGGCTGCTCGCGGCGGGGCGGCTCAGAAGTCCCGGACCGCCTCGACGGCCTCGCGGACGTCCGGCTGCGGGTCCTTCGCGAGGCCGTCCAGCAGCTCGGTGACGCCCGGGGTGGACCAGTTGTACACGGCCCAGACCAGTTCCCTGCGCACGCCCGGGTCCGGGTGGTCGGCCAGCCGGGCCAGGGCGTCCAGCGGGCCGCGCCGGCGCAGGCCGAACCAGTGCAGGGCGGCCCGCAGTTCGTCCGGGTCGCCCGGGTCCCCGGCCGCCGCGATCCGGGCGAGCAGCACCGGGACGGGCGGCGGCGGACCGTCCAGCGGGTGCGGGTGGCGCTCGCGCAGCCGGCGGTCGCCGTAGCCGCCGCGCAGTCGGCAGCCGAAGCACGTGCAGGGGCGGGTGCCGTGCGCGTTCGGCAGGTAGCGCCAGCCTGCGACCTGGGGCACCGCGCGGACCCGGTGCACCTCGCGGGCCGTCACCGCGCGCGGCAGGACCACCTCCCACCCGCGCGGGTCGGGCAGCGCGGCGATCCGCGCGACCGCCTCGGCGGCGGTGAGCCACCGCTGGGCGTCCTTGGCGCGGTCCCGGTAGTGCCCGACCAGCACCTCCTGCGCGTCGTCCAGCCGGACGTGCACCGCGGCGAGCGCGCCCTTCGGGTGGAACCGGGCCAGCTCGCGCAGCCACTGGTGGGTCAGGGTGTAGGAGGGCAGCACCGGGAAGCAGTACACCCCGCGCACGTCGCCCTGGCCCCGGCTGTCGGCCCGGATGCCGGTGCGGCGGATGCGCGGTGTGTTCGCGGCGGCGGTCAGATGCACGAACATGGCCACGGCGGCCGATGCTAGTGCGTCGAACGCCCCTGGCCCCAGCGGTTATCGCGCGTCGTCGGCCGGTCCGCCGCAGCCGGTCCGCCGGTCGATCAGCGCGGCGAGGCCGTCCAGGATGCGCTCCAGGCCGAAGCCGAGGGCCCGGTCGCGGCCGTCCGGGTCGGCCATGGCGTCGGCCAGCGCGGGGTAGCGGTCGGCGTTCTGCCGCACCACGGACCCGAGCGCGGCGAGGAGTTCGGCCTCCGGGGAGCCGCCGGGCCCGGCCGCGCGCGTCTGGAGGGCGATGCCGCGGACGTGTCCGGCGAGCAGGGCGGCGGCGTCCATCCGCTCGGGGCCGGTGAGGCCCTTGCCCTCCAGTACCGCCACCACCCGCTCCAGCCAGGCGAGTTCGCGCGGTCCGACCGGCCGGGGGCCGACCGTGGCGTCCAGTAGCCACGGGTGGTGGGCGAAGCATTCGGTCAACGCGAGTGCCCAGGCGGTGAGTTGTTCCCGCCAGTCGGCCCCGTCCGGGGCCGCGGGCGGCTCGGCGGACGCCGACTCGACCATCAGCGCCACGAGTTCGGCCTTGCCGGGCACGTAGCGGTACAGGGACATCTTGGTGAAGTCGAGCTGCCCGGCCACCTTCTGCATGGAGACCGCGGCGAGGCCCTCGGCATCGGCGATCTCGACGCCCGCCGCCGCGATCCGCTCCAGGCTGAGCGCCGGCTTCGGGCCGCGGGTCGGTCGTGCCGGAGGCCCCCAGAGCAGTCGCAGGGTGTCGTCCGCCGTCTCGCTCACGTGCCGCTCCCGTCCGGGGATTGTCTGTTCGACCCAACTGCGTCTACCGTACACAGCAAGAAATAGTGTCCAGTGGACGCAGTTTTTGCTGTGCTCCCCGATCGTCGAACGGAGCGGACCTCCATGAGCGCCGTGAACACCACGGTCCTGATCTCCGGTGCCGGCATCGCCGGCCCTGCCCTGGCCCACTGGCTCGGCCGGTACGGCTTCGCGGTCACCGTCGTCGAACGCGCGCCCGCGCTGCGCGGCGGCGGCCAGAACGTCGACTTCCGCGGCCGCACCCACCTGACCGTCCTGGAACGGATGGGCGTGCTCGACGAGTTGCGCGCACTCGACACCGGCGGCAGCCCGATCACCTTCGTCGACCCGGACGGCCGCCGACTGCTCCACCTGCCCGCCGAGTTCGCGGGCGGCGAGGTGGAACTCCCGCGCGGCGAACTGGCCCGGCTGCTGCACCGGCACAGCAGCGCCCGCGCCGAGTACGTCTTCGGCGACTCGATCACCGCGCTGGCCGAGCACGCGAGCGGCGTCCGGGTCGAGTTCCGGCACGGCGCGCCGCGCGACGTCGACCTGGTGATCGGCGCGGACGGACTGCACTCCACCGTCCGGCGGCTCGCCTTCGGCCCGGAACAGCGCTACGTCCGCCACCTCGGCTACTACGCGGCCACCTGGGAACTGCCGAACGACGGCACGCCGCCGCCCACCGGATCGGTCGGGCTCAACGTGCCCGGCCGGCTCGCCTCGCTCGGCGCCGACCACCGCGACCCGGGCCGGGCCAGGGCCTTCTGCCTCTTCGCCTCGCCCGAGGTCGCGTACGACCGGCACGACCCCGAGCAGCAGAAGGCCCTGGTCCGGCAGGCCTTCACGGGCCTCGGCTGGCGGGTGCCCGAACTGCTGGCGAGCCTGGACGCCGCGCCCGAGCCGTACTTCGACGCCATCAGCCGCGCCGACCTGCCCGCCTGGTCCAATGGCCGGATCGCCCTGCTCGGCGACGCCGCCTGCGGTGCCACCATCGGCGGCATGGGCACCGGCACCGGCGTGGTGGCCGCGTACGTGCTGGCCGGCGAACTCGCCCGGGCCCGCGGCGACCACCGCACCGCCTTCGCCCGGTACGAGCGGCTGCTGCGCGACTACGCCCGGGGCTGCCAGAAGGGCGGCGACCGCACCGGGCCGTTCCTGGCGCCGCGCACGGCGACCGGGCTGCGGCTGCGCAACGGGCTGCTCAACCGGCGCTGGGTGCTGCGGCGGATGCTGGAACTGGGCAAGCAGGTGTCGAGCGTCGAACTGCCGGACTACGACGGGGCGTCGCGGGTCAGTGCGGCGGGGTGATGCGGGCGCCGCCGTCCAGCACCGCCTCGACCTGGACGGCCGCGGGCCCGGGGCGTTCGACGGCCAGGGTGCGGTCCGGGACGGCCCGGTCGGCCGACCAGTCCGGGCCCTTGACGGTGAGCCGGGCGACCCGCCGGCTGCCCGCCGCCAGCAGGAACTCCGTCCCCTGCGGGGAGCGCCACCAGGCCCAGGCCGCCACGTCCGGCTCGAAGCGGCTGCAGGCCCGGCCCGGGCCGCCGCCGGTGCGCTGCGGGGTGCGGGAGGACGGCAGCAGGACGGCGGTGGCGGCGCTGCCGGTGCCGTCCCAGCGGTCGGCGCGCAGGCAGTACCAGGCGGCGGCCCCCGCGTTCTGCGGCAGCTGCTGGTTCGCGAAGGCCCACAGGCTCAGTTGCCGGACGCCCGGTGTGCCGTCCGGGGCGGTGCAGCCGGCGCGGGCCCAGGCCTGCAGGGCGTCCTGGCCGGTGGCCTCGGACGGGGACTGCGGCGGGGACTGGGACAGGGACTGGGTCGGGGGCTGGGCTTGGGCCGGGGGCGGTGACTGCGGCTGGGTGCGGTCCGGCGGCGGGGACCAGGTGAGGTGTGCGGGGACGAGGCCGCCCAGGTCGGCCAGCAGGAAGCCGGACCGCTCCGCGAGCTGCGGCGCGGAGTGCAGGTGGAGCACGGTGGCGCCCCGGCAGTCGGCGAACCCGCCGCCCGGCGCCGCGGCCGTCACCCCGTCCGGGCGCTCCAACGGGTGGGCGGGGGCGTCGGATTGGTCGATCCGGCGGGTGTCCGCGTCCTCCACCCAGGGGGCCAGCAGGTACCGGACGGCGGTGCCCTGACGGCGCAGCACCACGGCGCCCGCCGTCGCCGGGTCCGCGTCGTCGGCGCGGGCGAGGTCCAGGCCGCCGTCCCGGCCGTCGCTGTACCGGGCGATCCGCTGCCCGTCGAACAGCACCACCACGCCGGTTCCGTCCACCGTGTCGGCGAACAGCAGGTGCGGCGGCGCGGTCGGCGGGGAGGCGTCGGTACCCGGCTCGGCACGGGTCCGCGGGCCCGGCTGGGCCCAGGCGGCCAGCGCGCGGCCCAGCAGTGCCCCGTCGTCCCGGCGGTTGCCCCGGGCGGGCCAGGCCGAGAAGTCGACCCGCGTCGTGTGCTGCCACGCGTCCGGTGCCACCCGGACCAGCCGGCCCGGATCGGTCGCTCCGCCCGGTGGCGGCGCGGCCTGCGGTCCGGCGGCGGGCCCGGCCGGGCCGGCGGCGCCCAGCACCGCCGCCGGGCCGGTCAGCCCCAGCACGCCCACCGCGAGCGCGGCGGTCAGCGAACGGCGGCGGCGCAGCAGGTCGGTGGGCTGCACCCGGACCGCGCACGGGTCGAAGGCGGGCGCGTCCGGCCCCGGCCCGGCGGGCACCTCGGCGGCGGCCGCCACCGCCACCGCCGCCTCCGGCCCCGCCGCGCCGGCCTGCCGCAGCACGTCGGCGGCGGCCCCGGCGCCCAGCCCCTCCACGGCGCGCAGCGCGAACGCGGCCCGAGCCTGGGCGTCCAGCGCGGCGAGCGCGCGGTCCAGGGCCGCGTCCTCCTCCCCGCCGTGCGGCGTGAACAGCCGCAGACCCCACACCCGGGGCGCCAGCACCCGCCGCACCGGCCGCGGCCGCAGCGCGGCGCGCAGCACCCGCAGGCGAAGTGCCGCGTACATCTCGTCCTCGGTGGGAGCTGCCGGAGCTGCCGGCGTCGTGGGCGTCGTGGTGGACGGGGGGCCGGCGGGCGGCGGCGCCCCGGTGCGACGGGACCAGCGGGAGGGCAGGGCGTGCTGGACGGCGGCGTGCGCCGCCAGCACCCGGCTGTGCCGGTCCCGGTCGGCGGGCAACGCCAGGTACGCGAGCCGGACCAGCCGGCGGTAGTGGCGCACCAACGCGGCCTCCGCCCGGGCCACCGGGCGCTCCGCCACGCCCGGGCGCAGCCGTGGCGCGCCCACCGTCCGTCCTGCCAACAGGCCCTCCCGGATCCGCCCGTACTGTCGTGGTGGACGGTCCAACGAGTCGATCATGTGACGGTTGCGTCGTCCGTGGAGTCCGCCGGTCCGCGGCCGCGCACCGGGGCTCCGTGGCGTGCTCGCCCCGCCCGGTGCCGTCGTCCTTGCCGCCGGCGATTCGGCGGCGGCGGTCTGCGGGGGCGGGAGGCCGGTGGAATGCCGCGTTCGGCGCGTGTTCGCAGCTCAGGGGCCAAGGTCCCACCCGTTCGGCCCCTTGGCCCCTGGCCTTTCGGGCCGCCGGGCGCGATGCTGCCGGTACCGGCCGGGGGCCGGTGCCGTCCGGGCCGATCCGCGCCCGGCCGGACCAGCGTGGTGGACGAGGTGAACCGGCGTGCGGCATGCCACCGTCGAATCTGTGATGACCAGCCCCGTGGTGCGGATCGCGCCCGAGACCGGGTTCCGGGAGATCGTCGCGCTGCTGGCCGAGTACGACATCACCGGGATGCCGGTGGTGGACCCGGACGGGCGGCCGCTCGGCGTGGTCTCGGAGGCCGACCTGCTGCGCACCCTGGCCGCGCAGGAGGACCCGCACAGCCTGCTGCCGGCCCCCGAACCGGCCCGGGCGGGCCGCGGCGGCGCCGTCACCGCCGCCGATCTGATGACCGCGCAGCCGGTCTGCACCACGCCCGGCACCAGCGTGGTCGCGGCCGCCCGGCTGATGAGCCGGCACGGGCTGAAGCGACTGCCGGTGCTGGACGAGGAGGGGCGGGTCATCGGCATGGTCAGCCGCGGGGACCTGCTGCGGGTGTTCCTGCGCGAGGACGTGGTGATCCGGCGGGAGATCGTCGAGGAGGTGCTCGGCCGGATCGAGGGGGTCAGCCCGGCGCAGGTCGGGGTGGAGGTCGACCAGGGCCGGGTGGTGCTCAGCGGGACGGTGCCGGAGCCGCACCTGGTGCCGATCGTGCTCAACCTGTGCCGCTCGGTGGACGGCGTGGTCTCGGTGACCGACCGGCTGGAGGCGGGCGACGCGCCGACCCCGGTCGGATGACGGCCCGCGGGGTGGCCGGACCTGAGAGGTGCCCGGACGGCGCGGGCGGTGTCGACGGCCGGTCGACGGCGCGGCTGGGGTGGTTCGACGGCGCGCGGTGCGGACCTGAGTGGTCCACTTCGCATACTGCGGAGTGTATCGGGTAACTCACTCTGTGTGCCCGGCGGGTCGGACTGCCGGGGCGCCGGAGGCATGGGGAGGCGGCCGTGACAGTCGTGTTCGACGCGGACTTCACTTCGACCAGACAGTGGATCGCCGGGCGCACCAGCGCTTACCCGAGAATGGGGCCGACCAACCGGAGCGACCACAAGCTCGACTACCTGAGCCACGGCTACTGCCCCGGCGGGGTGTTCGCCGCCCGCCGGCGGCGCGCCGGCGGCCTGTGGACCTGCAACCTGCTCACCACGGAGGGAAGTCCGGAGGGCTTCCAGCTGCGTACCGGGGACGTGCTCTCGGCGAGGGTGACGCTGCCGGTCGAGCTGGGCGCCTGGCCGGCGATCTGGACCTGGCGGGACGGCGGGAACGAGGTGGACGTCTTCGAGTACCACCCCGACAACCCGGACCTGTTGGAGATCTCCAACCACGTCCGGGGCGGCTTCCGCTACTGGCACGGCGGCAGCGCCGGGGTCGGCCCCGGGGCCACCTTCGGCCTGCGGGTGGTGCTCGGCGCGCACTCGGTGGACTGGTACGTGGAGGAAGAGCTGGTCTACGCGGACCTGCACGGGGTCGGGGCGGGCTGGCACGCCTACCTGATCGTCAACCTGTCGGTGGCGGACGGGATCTACCACGACCGGCCGCCGCTGGACGGGCCGGACCGGCTCAGCTGGGTCTGCCACAGCCTGCAGGTCGAGCGGTGACGGGTGGCGGCGGTGCCGGTGTCGGTGCCGATTCCGGGGCGCCGGTTCCGGTTCCGGTTCCGGTGCCCGTGGCATTCGTTCCCGGCGTGGAGGTGGGCTGCGGGGTGCCGTGATCATGGCGGGAAGGAGGCCGTGATCGGCCCGTGCGGGCCGCTGCGCTGGAACCAGACGGTGCGCCGGTAGGGGCCGATGTGCGCCGGATCGGCCACGTACAGGTCGTCGCGGGGTGCGCGCTCGTTGCCGGGGGCCAGCGCCGCGTCCACCGCCTGGTCGGCGATCGCGCGCAGCAGGGCGGTGGCGGTCGCCTCGGCCGCGTTCGGGGCGATGGCCAAGGCGGTCAGTTCGGCCCAGAGGGGTATCGAGACGTAGCCGATCGGGGAGCCGCCCAGCGCCGGGTGGGGGCCGGCGTCCCCGAGGCGGCGCAGCACCCCGGCCGCGACGAGCCGCTCGGGCGAGCGCTCGTCGGGCGGCGGGTGGTGGGTCATGGCCGCAACGTACCCCGCCAGGCCCGGTCTCCGTGCCGAAACGATTTCTCAGGCTTTCCTCATGCCGCTTCCCGCCGTCGCGGGCGCACGATGGTGATAAGGCGCTGATCGCCTCGGCGGGCCCGAAGGGGCCGGAGGAGGAGGTCCTGATGAGGCACTGGCACGGATTCGGGCCCGGTTTCGGGCACGGTCACGGTTTCGGGCGCGGCCACGGGCTGAGCGGCTGGGGCATCGGGCTGATGACGGTCGGCTCACTGCTGGTCCTGGCGCTGTTGGTGCTGCTGGCCGTCGCGCTGTTCCGGTACGTGTCGCGCTCGCGGCAACCGGTCCCGCACGGCTCGGCGGGCCCCGGCGGGGCCGGGTCGCCGGGCTGGGCGGCCGGTGCGGCCGCTCCCACCGGGGGCGGTGGGAGCGGAGGTCCTTCCGGCGCGGTCGGCCCGCCGGGGGTCTACGGGCCGACGCCGGAGCAACTGCTCGCGGAGCGATTCGCCCGCGGCGAGATCGACGCGGACGAGTACCGGCACAGACTCGACACGCTGCGCTCGGCGAACGGGCCGGGTGCGCCGGGTGCGGGGTGACTGCGTCGGGTGACGGGTGACGGGTGACGGGTGACGGGTGACGGGTGACCGCGCCGGGCTCGGGTGACCGCGGGGCCGCCCCAGGGGACACGACCCCCCGGGGCGGCCCCGTGAGGGTTACTCGACGACCAGCTCGACCGGGATGTTGCCCCGGGTGGCGCGGGAGTACGGGCAGACCTCGTGCGCCTGCTTGACCAGCAGCTCGCCGCTGCCGTCCGCGAGCGCCTCGGGGAGTTCGACGCGCAGGACGACGGCGAGGCCGAAGCCGGCGCCGTCCTTGCCGATGGAGACCTCCGCGGTGACCGAGACCTCGCTGGTGTCCACCCGGGACTGGCGGCCCACCAGGCCGAGGGCGCTGGCGAAGCAGGCCGCGTATCCCGCCGCGAACAGCTGCTCGGGGTTGGTGCCGTTGCCGTCGCCGCCCAGCGCGGCCGGCATCGCCAGCGCGAGGTCCAGCCGGCCGTCCGAGCTCACCGCGCGGCCCTCACGGCCGTTGGCGGTGGCTGCTGCGGTGTAGATCGCGTCCATGTCGGTTCCTTCGCTCTTCGGTCGGAGTGCTGCTGTCGTTGCTGTTCCTGCCGTGGCAGGGGCTGAGCCGGCCGGTTTCCCGGGCCGTCCCTGCCGTGCATTTAGTAAAGCACGCAATTCAATTGCGCACAACTCAATGACGCGAAAGCGATCGGTAGGATGGAGGCATGACGACGCTTCCCGGCATGACGGACGAGGACCTGCTCCGCCTCGACCAGCAGATCTGCTTCTCCCTGAACGCGGCCTCCCGCGCGTTCGGCGGCGTCTACCGCGTCCTGCTCAAGGACCTGGGTCTCACCTACCCCCAGTACCTGGTCATGCTCGTGCTCTGGGAGGACGGCGACCTGCCGGTCAAGCGGATCGGCGAGCGCCTGCGGCTCGACTCCGGCACCCTGTCGCCGCTGCTCAAGCGGCTGGAGGCGGCCGGACTGGTGCGCCGCGAGCGCAGTCCGGAGGACGAGCGGTCGGTCACCGTCCGGCTCACCGCCGAGGGCTCGGAGCTGCGCGCGCGGGCCGGGCAGGTGCCGCGCCGGCTGCTCACCGCGACCGGCCTGCCGATCGAGGACATGGCCGCGCTGCGCGTGCTGCTGGACCGGGTCACGGGCGCGCTGGACTCGGCCGCGGTGGACCCGGTGCCGTAGGGCCTGTCAAGTCGGCGGGCGGCGGGGTGTGATCTGGGTCACTCCCGTGCGGTCCGGTGGTGGTCGATCGACCTGAATCGGCAGGTCAGCGGTGGTGTTCGAAAGTGAACGGAAACGTTCGCCGATTGTCGGCCCGATCCGGTCAACATTCGCCCCCTCCGGGACGGTTTACACCACGAGCCCTTCCACGGGCCGTCGGCGTGCCACCCGGTGGGCCGGCCAGCTGACCCACGAAAGGGGGACGGGTGTGAGCACCCCCGGGCCGGGCGAGGAGCGGGCCCTGCGGGCGGACCCGCTCGCCGACCTGCCGGCCGACTTCGAGGCCTTCTTCACCCACGAGAACCCCGGTTACCTCCGCTACGCCCAGCAGCGCCTGCGCCACCGCGAGGACGCGCAGGACGCCGTCCAGAATGCCGGCGCCGCGCTGTACAAGAACTGGCGCCGCGCCCTGGCCAGCGCCGACCCGCAGGCCTACGCCTTCAAGATCGTCAAGGACGCGGTCGTCGACGTCCTGCGCGACCGCCGCCGCACCGAGCGCAAACGACAGCGGGTCATCGCGCAGCGCCGCCCCGACACCAGCCAGGACGAGCTGAACGAACTCGCCGAACTCGACGCCCTGGACTGGGCGATGGACGAACTCGCGCGCGCCGCGCCCGTCCAGGCCGACGTCGTCCGGCTGCGCCAGGCGGGGCTCTCCTACCCCGACATCGGCCGGGCGCTCGGCCTCGCGCACACCACCGCCCGCACCTACTACAGCCTCGGGCGGCGCCACCTGGAGTACCTGCTGGAACACCCGGAAGGCGAGGCGGACGGATGAGGATCGCCGACCTGCTCGACACCCACGCCGCCGCGCTGGAGCGGGAGTTCCGCGACCACGACCCGGTGGCCTTCACCCGGCGGCTCGCCGAACGCCTCGCCGCCGCCCGCAGGCCCGCCCAGCCGCCCCGCGAGCGGCCCGCCCGTCCGCCCTCCGCCGCGCGCCCGCCGCACGCCTTCGGCTCCGGGGACCCGCCGTGGACCGGCGGCCGGGCCGACCTGCGGCGCGACCTGCGGCACCTGTGCGCCGGCGTCGCCGGCGCGGCCGAGCCGGGCGAACTGGCCCTCGACCTCGAACTCGCCGAGAAGACCGCCCTCCGCACCCTCGGCTGCCTGCTCTACGGCATGGGGCGGCCCGGCGACGGCGTCTTCTGGTGGCGGATCGCCGCCCAGTACGGGGACCAACTGGCCGTGCACTGCCTCGCCGTGCACTACGTGGCCGAGGGCGAGCCGGGCGACGCGGCGCGCTGGGCCGGGCGGGCCCAGGACCTCAGCGAACCGGGCCGGCTGCCGGAGCTGGCCCCGGACGCCCGACCGGGCGGCGCGGCCCGGCTGGCCCGGTTGCTCGCGGAGCACTACGACGGCGAGATCCTGCTGATGCTGCGGGACGCTGTGGTGGCGCGGCCGGTGGCGGGCGCCTCTTCGGCGGCCGCAGTGGGCTCCGCAGCGGATTCTGCTGCGGGTTCTGGTGCGGGGGTGGGCGCGGGTGCGGCCGGAGGCGCGACTGCGGCGGTTGCCGGGGTGGCGGCCGCGCGGCTGGGGGAGCGGGCGGTGCGCGGCCGGGGCGTCGTGCGGATCCGGTGACCGGGGGCGGTCGCGGTAGGTGTCCGCTGGCGTGCGGTCGGTGCGCCGCCGACGCGTGGCGGGTGTGCCGCCGATGGGTGGAGCGGGACGGCCGGGGGCCGCCGGACCTCCTGCGGTGCGGCGGCCCCCGGCGAGTACGGCCCGGTCAGGGCGGGCCGTACGGGTCAGTCGGTGCCGGACTCGATCGCGGCGTGGTCCAGCGCGGTGGACTCCGCCGCGTCGCCGGTGCCGGCGGCGATCGGGGTGGCCCCGCCCAGGGACAGCTCGCCGATCAGACCGCTCCACGGCGCCAGCTGGCCGTGCACCGCGTACTGCTCCAGCTTGCTGCGGGAGTCGGCGATGTCCAGGTTGCGCATCGTCAGCTGGCCGATCCGGTCGTCCGGGACGAACGCGGCGTCCACGCTGCGCTCCATCGACAGCTTCTCGGGGTGGTAGCTGAAGTTGGGGCCCTGGGTGTCGATGACCGAGTAGTCCTGGCCCCGCCGCAGCCGCAGCGTGACGCTGCCGGTGACGGCCTGGCCGACCCACTTCTGCAGGCTGTCGCGCAGCATCAGCGCCTGCGGGTCGAACCAGCGGCCCTCGTAGAGCAGCCGACCGAGCCGGCGGCCCTGGGTGTGGTAGGTGGCGAGGGTGTCCTCGTTGTGGATGGCGTTGAGCAGCCGCTCGTAGGCGATGTGCAGCAGCGCCATGCCCGGGCCCTCGTAGATGCCGCGGCTCTTGGCCTCGATGATGCGGTTCTCGATCTGGTCGGACATGCCCAGACCGTGCCGCCCACCGATGGTGTTGGCCTCGTGCACCAGCGCGACGTCGTCGGCGAACACCCGGCCGTTGATCCGGACCGGGCGGCCGAACTCGAACTCGACGGTGACGTCCTCGGTGGCGATCTCGACGGCCGGGTCCCAGAAGGCCACGCCCATGATCGGGCTGACGATCTCCATCGAGGCGTCCAGGAACTCCAGCCGCTTGGCCTCGTGGGTGGCACCCCAGATGTTGGCGTCGGTGGAGTAGGCCTTCTCGGCGGAGTCCCGGTACGGGAGGTCGCGCTCGGCGAGCCAGGCGGACATCTCCTTGCGGCCGCCGAGCTCGGTGACGAAGCGCTGGTCCAGCCACGGCTTGTAGATCCGCAGGTTGGGGTTGGCGAGCAGGCCGTAGCGGTAGAACCGCTCGATGTCGTTGCCCTTGTAGGTGGAACCGTCGCCCCAGATCGAGACGCCGTCCTCCTGCATCGCCCGCACCAGCAGGGTGCCGGTCACGGCACGGCCGAGCGGGGTGGTGTTGAAGTAGGTCTGCCCGGCGGAGCGGATGTGGAAGGCGCCGCAGGCGAGGGCGGCCAGGCCCTCCTCGACCAGGGCGGCGCGGCAGTCGACCAGCCGCGCCTGCTCGGCGCCGTAGGCGCGGCCACGGGCCGGCACGTCGGCGAGGTTCGGCTCGTCGTACTGGCCGATGTCGGCCGTGTAGGCGTAGGGAACGGCGCCGTGCTCGCGCATCCACGCGACGGCGACCGAGGTGTCCAAACCACCGGAGAATGCGATACCGATCCGTTCACCGACCGGCAGCTTGCTCAAGACCTTCGACATGGGTGCACCCTAGACCCGCGCGGCGCGGGCTCCTGACTCAGCGATGTTGACTTGCGACGTGGACCGGGCGACGTGGACCCTGGCGATGTCGGTGTGAGCGACGTCTGGGATCTCGACGTATCCGATGCCTGAACTCTGGCATACATTTGCAGAGCAATGCAAGACAATACGATCACGTCTGCTGGGGAAGGCGCCCCGACCCGGTGGCCGGGACCGCTGCGGTCGGCTCAACTCGCTTGGCGGCGCTCCCGGTTGGCGCCGGAGACGGCTCGGGCCGGGCCCCCGATGGGGAACCCGGCCCGAGGCGACGGCGGGCCGTCGCGGCGAGGCGTCAGGACTGAGATGTCAGAACTGAGGGGTCAGGCCTTTCGGCCCACGGCCGCGTACATCCAGCGGGTGGAGTTCTCGGTGGGCCCGTCCGGGCGCCAGAGCGGCACGAACTCCACGCCGGGCTCCAGCAGCTCCCAGCCTTCGAGCAGGCCCTCGACCTGGGCGCGGCCGCGCAGGCGGATGGGGGAGTCGGTGTTGTCCCAGGTCTTCGCGGCCTCGGCGGCGCGCACCGGGTTGCCCTCGGCGGTGCTGTGCGAGACCAGCAGGAAGCTTCCCGGGGCCAGTCGCTGGTGGACCGCCCGGACGGCCGCCGCGGCCTGCTCGTCGTTCACGAAGTGCAGGACCGCCACGAGCAGGACGGCGACGGGCTGCGAGAGGTCGATCAACTCGCGCAGGGCGGGCCGGTCGAGCAGCTCGTCGAGATCCCGGAGGTCACCGGTGAGGACGGTGGTGGTGCGGTTGTCCGCGAGCAGGGCCCGGCCGTGGGTCAGGACGATCGGGTCGTTGTCGATGTAGACCACCCGGCTGTCGGGCGCGACCTCCTGCGCGACCTCGTGCACGTTCCCCTGGGCCGGCAGCCCGGAGCCTATGTCGATGAACTGGCGGATGCCCGCCTCCGCGCAGTGCCGCACCGCGCGGCGCAGGAAGCCGCGGTTCTCCCGGGCGGCCTGCGGGATGTCGGGCGAGACGGAGATGGCGTGCTCGGCCGCGATGCGGTCGGGCGGAAAGTTGTCCTTGCCGCCGATCCAGTAGTCGTAGATCCGGGCCGGGTGCGGCCGGTCGGTCTGCAGCGAGACCGGCTGCGCGAGGTCCTCCATCGGGGACCTCCCGGCCGTCCGCTGCGTGCTCCCCGTGTCGGTCGTGTCCGTGCTGTCACCGGGCTTGAGCATCCGGTCCCCCTCCAAAGGCCTGAGCGGCTGTCACCAGGCCTACGCCGACAGCCGGTTGGACGTGAACGCATGATAGCGGGCGATTCTCGGCGGTCGACCACCTCCCCCCGGTCAGGGGAGGGAGGGATTCCGGTGGGGGTCAGCGGGGTGCGCGGGCCCGGGAGCGGATCCAGACCGTGCGGGAGGCCAGCACGCCCAGGCCGAAGGCCACCAGGTGCCCGGCGTCGGCGAGTTCCTGGTCCAGGGCCCAGGCCGAGGCCAGAGCCAGGGCGAGCACCGGCAGGCCGTACCGGCGCAGCCGGGCCGGGCCGAGGGCGAGCAGACAGGTGGCTGTGGCGACCAGTCCGTAGCTGATGCCGACGTCCCTGGCACGGGACAGCGCGCCCGGGATCCGGAGGGTGAGCATCGCCCACATCGCGCCCTCGGTGAGCAGGGTGGCACCCAGGTGCCCGAACAGGAAGACCGCTCCCGCGCGGGCCGGGCCCCACCGCCACTCGGCCGCCCCCAACACGACCGCGACCGCCGCGATGCCCGCCCAGGCCGGCACGCCGTCGACCACCAGGCCGCTGGTGAACATGGTCCACCACTTGCCCACTTCCATGTGGTGCACATTGCTGCTGTTGTGGCGGACGAAGCGGGCCCTCTCGGCATGGCCCTGGCTGGCGAGCCAGGCGGCGGTGGCGGTGAGGAGGAGAACGTAGACCGTGGTGAGCCGCAGTCGGGCGAACGTGCGGAGCAGTGGGTTCCGACCGGTGGCGTCGGCAGGACCGGAAGTGCTGCTGGTGCCGATGGTGCCGACGACGCGGCCCGTGCCTGTGCCCGTGTCGGGGGCGTTCCCGGTGTGCCTGCGTGCCTTGAGGCGGTCCCTCATCGTGCTTGATGCCCTTGTTCTGCGGTTCTCCGGCGCCGGGCCCGGGGCGGGCCCGGAAGGTCAGATCGCCAGGTTACGCCAGGTGCGGGTGGTGACTCCGCCGAATGCGCGAGCGCTGGGCGCGTGCGGAGGGCGTGCGGCGCTGGAGCGCCCACCGGTGCCGCTGGCGGTGCGGTCGCTCACCCGAAGAGGGCAGCGCGCCGACGCATCGGCGGCGTTGCGGGGCGAGGGTGGGGGAGACTGCGGGGCCAGGGCGAGGTCCGCCGAGGAGGACGCCGATGACCGGGAGCACCAGCCGGGCGACCGGGGCGTCCCGGCGGCCCCGGTGGGCGCGGGCCGGTCGCGCGGTGTGGGCCTACGTGCGGCGGGCCCCGGGCAGCTACGCCTGGCTGGCGATCCTGCTCGTCACCACCCAGGTGATCCGGCACGTCGACCCCGTGACCGCCGACCGCATCCTGGAGCGGCGATCCACCAATCTGCACCACCTGCAGGTGTCGCCCGTCCGGGTCCTGGCGACCAGCGCGCTGTGGATCGCCGGTGGCGGCTGGTTGGGCTACTTCGTGCTCTACAACCTGTTCCACGTCCCGGCCGAGCGCTGGCTCGGCACTCTGCGGTGGATCTCGGTGGCGGTGATCGCGCACGTCGGCGCGACCTACCTCAGCGAGGGTGTGCTGGGCTGGGCGATCCACCGGGGCCTCGCGCCGCCGAAGGCCGTCTACACCCTCGACTACGGAGTCAGCTACGCGCTGGCCGGGGTGGTGGCGGTGCTGACCTACCTGATCACCCGGCCCTGGCGGTACGCGTACCTGGCCGGGGTCCTCGCCGTCTACGGGCTGGGGTTGGTCCAGAACCGGGACTACACCAGCGTCGGGCACTTCAGCGCGGTGCTGATCGGCCTGGCCTGCTACCCGCTCACCCGGGGACGGCCCGGTTCCTTCGACCCGGTCGCGACGACCCGCGCCGCCTGGCAGCGGGTGCGGGGGCCGGGGCGCTGACCGCGGCTGACGGGCAGCCGCTTCTCCACCCCCGACCGGAGCGGGTGCGGCGGCCGGGAGTGGGTCGGGCGAGCGGGGTGCTACTCGAAAACGGCGCTATTTGGTGGGCCGCTCGGCCACGCAGAGGATGTTTCCCTCGCTGTCCTTGAACCAGGCGGCGCGCAGGCCGTCACTGCCCGCGGCGACGCCGTCGACCGTCTTCAGGCCGGGGAAGTCGTACTCCTCGAAGGTGATGCCGCGCGCGCGGAGCGCCGCCATCTCGCCGTCGAGGTCGGCGACCTTGAAGCTGGCCAGGGTGTGCGCGGCCTGGCCGCCGCTCGGTGTCTCGTACATGCCGAACTGGGTGCCGCCGCTCTCGAAGGTGACGTCTTCGGGCGTCTCCTCGACGAGCTTCAGGCCCAGGGTGTCGGTGTAGAAGGCCTTGGCCCGCGCCAGATCGGCGGCGGGGATCATGGCCAGCACAGGTGCGTCTCCCAGCATGGTGATTCGCCTCCTCCTTCCTCCAGGCTAGGTACGTCTGGCCGGGTTGCCCACGCGGCGGGTGGGGTGGATTCGTGCTGTGCGCAGGCGGTGGCCGGGCGTGGCCGGGCCTATCGGCGGCCCGGTGCTGCGTCGGACGGTCGGCCCGGGCGGCTTCCCGGGTGCGGACCCCGGAGCGGGTGGACATCAGATCGGGCGAACGTCAGGCCGGGCCCAGACGCCAGAGCGACGTGGTCTCGCGAGCGCGCGCGGCGTGCAGTGGGTCAGTGGGGTCGGGGCGGGACGCGCGTGGATGGCGCGGGCGGGTGTCGAGCCGGCCCCGGACGTGCAATCCGGCGGCGGCGATGGCGGCGAGCAGGTCGGCGCGGGTGCGCAGACCGAGGTGTTCGGCCAGGTCGGAGAGGATCAGCCAGCCCTCTCCGTCGGGTAGCAGACGGGCTGCGAGGCCGGTCAGGAAGCCCTCCAGCATCCGGCCGCCCGGGTCGTAGACACCCCGGTCCAGGTCGGAGGTCGGGCGGTGCGGCAGCCACGGCGGATTGCAGACCACGAGTGCGGCAGGGTCGCTGCCCGGCGGGTAGAGCGAGGTGCCGGCCGACCGGATGCGGTCGGCGAGGCCGAGGCGCCGGGCGTTGTCGTCGGCGCAGGCGAGGGCGCGTGGATTGGTGTCGGTGACCAGGACGGGTCCGAGGCCCCGCCGGGCGAGGACGGCCGCGAGGACGCCGGTCCCGGTGCCGAGGTCGTGGGCGACGGGGTGGCGGTGGACGGCCGGGGGCAGCGGTGCCTGCGCGACGAGGTCCACGTACTCGCCGCGCACCGGTGAGAAGACGCCGTAGTGGGGGTGGATGCGGGCGCCGAGGGCCGGGACCTCGACGCCTCGCAGGCGCCACTGGTAGGCGCCGATCACCCCGAGGAGTGCGCGCAGGGACAGGATTCTGTTGTCAAGGAACGGCCCGTAGGCGGCCAGGCACGCCGCCCGGACATCGGGGGCGCGGTCGAGCCGGATCCGGCGGTCGGCGTCGAGGGGGACCAGCAGCATGCCGAGGACACGCGCGAGGCGGGCGCGCTCCCGGCGGTGCCGATGGAATGCCTCGGCGGGGGAGTCGTCGGTCTTGGCAGTGGACGGGGATCGGCGCCGCTCGGCGCGGCGGCGCATGGCGGACAGGAGTCGGAGTGCGCCGGGGTAGTCGCCGTGCCAGAGCAGGGCTGTGCCCTCGCAGGCGAGCCGGTAGGCGGCGTCGGCGCACAGGGTGGAATCGGCGGCGATCAAGCGGCGCGGTGGCGGCGCGCCGTTCTCGCTGTGCCACTGGGCGGAGAGGGTGGACAGGGGAATCGCGGACTGGGTGATGGCGAACCGATGAGTGTCGGACACCGGGGCTCCTCGTGGTCGAACGTGCAAGGGGGCACGAAGGAGCACTTCGACGAGGAGTTGAGCAGCGGGTACGCCGAACAGTGGCGCCGCGAAGTGGCGGACGCGGACCTCAGGGCAGGCGCGGCTCACGCGTCGAAGCGCGAGCCGGGGTGTCACCAAGCACGAGGCCCGGCACTGCGGCGAGTCTTATACCGCCCGTCATAGCGGGCCTCCTTCCTCAACGTGCTGGTCCTGCGAGGTGGTTCGTACGCTTTCACATCAAGTGCGCTGCCCGCAAGCGATTTTCACCCGTGCTCCGGCCAGCCCCGCGGTACGCGCTCCAGGACGCCGGCACCGAACAGCTCGTACAGCGGCAGGGTCTCCAGGTGGACGTAGCCGATGTGGCAGTCGCAGACCGGCAACGGGCAGGCGCGCGGCCCGAGTCGGGCACGGTACGAGCCGTCGTAGAGGTTGCCGAGCACGTCCCGGACGAAGTGGCAGCGGCGCACCGTGCCGTCGCCGTCCACGGACAGCACGGAATCCCCGGTGCGGCAGGGGCGCCCGGCGCTGGGGTGGGCGTGACGGCTGTAGCCGAAGTGCGGGTCCAGGGCGGCCCAACCGGCGGCCTCGGCGTCGGTGTAGCCGCGTCCCTCGGCGGCGTTGACCCACAGGTAGACGGACTCGGCGAGTTCGACCCGCAGCCGGCGGGCCTCGGCCAGGTGCTCGGGCAGGCCGACCACACCGACGCTGTACCGCACGCCGAGCGCGTCCAGTTCCCGGCACCTGGCCAGGAAACGCTCGCGGTCGACCTCGCCGGGGTGGTAGGTGACCCAGAGCGCCAGGGCCGTGGGATCGGCCTCGATGAGCCAGCCGGTGCGGCAGCTGAGATTGGTCTGGATCGCCACCCGGCGCACGTGCGGCAGCCGGCTCAGCTCCACCATCGCCCGCCGGTACCAGGACCGCACCAGGCCCTCGCCCCACGGCGTGAACAGCACGGACAGCGTGTCGCCGCTGCCCGCCCGGCCGGCGGCCCAGGCGGTGAAGCGCTCCAGCGCGGCGCGGTCGGCGCGCAGTTGGCCGGGGGTGTCGCGGCGCTTGGCGAACGGGCAGTAGGGGCAGTCGTAGTCGCAGGAGGCGAGCGGGCCGCGGTAGAGCAGGGTGAGGTCACGTCCGCCGTCCGTGCCTTCGGGCGACGGCGCGGACGGCATGCCGAGGAAGGTCACTTCGCCTGGTACTCCTTCATCCGGGCCCGGACCTGCGGCGAGAACAGCATCGGCCCGACCGCGTCCGAGTACGCGAGCCCCTCCGGGCTGAGCCGCAGCCGGTCCCGGTCGTCGGCCAGCCACCCGTGCTCGGCGAACTCGGCCAGCTCGGCCGGGAAGTGGTCGGACGGCGGAGCGCCGAACCGCTCCCGGTACTCGGCCAGCGGCATGCCCTCGGCCTGCAGCAGCGACTGGGCCAGGTGGCGGCGGTGCGGTTCGTCGCCGGCCATCGGGAAACCGTGCCGGGCGCTGTGGAAGTCCTCGGTGGCGACGTACTCGTCGATGATTCCGCGCACCTCCGTCGCGTTCACCGCGTAGTCGAACGAGTAGTGCAGCCGCGAGGTGTAGGAGCGGGCGCCGCAGCCCAGGCCGACCATGCCGTCGGTCTGGCACGCGTACTCGCTCGCCCCGGCCTGCGGGGAGGCGGTGCGGCGGAACATCCGCATCGACACCTGCTGGTAGCCGTGGGCGAGCAGGTGGTCGCGGCCGGAGCGGTAGAGGACGAGGCGGCGCTCGTCCCACGCGGCCTCGCTCTCCCGCTCGCCGCGTCGGGCCAGGCCCGTCAGCGGGCGGACGTACAGCGGGTACAGGTACAGCTCCTCGGGCTGCCAGGCGAGGGCGGCGTCCAGCGAGCGCAGCCAGCTCGCCTCGGTCTGGCCGTCGATGCCGTAGATCAGGTCGAGGTTGAGCACCGGGAACCCGGCCGTGCGGATCCGCCCGATGGCGGCCTCCACCTCGGCGCGCTTCTGCGGGCGCACCGCGGAGCGGGCCTCGGCGTCGTCGAAGGACTGCACGCCCAGGCTCAGCCGGGTGGTGCCGCGGGCGGCCAGCACCTTGAGCCGGTCGGCGGTCGCGGTGGCGGGGGAGGCCTCCACGGACAGTGGTATCGCGCGCAGGTCGGCGCCCATCCGGCGCTCGGCGATGTCGCAGAGCCGCTCCAACTCGGCGGCCGTCAGGTAGGTGGGCGTGCCGCCGCCGAACGCGGCCAGCGCGAACCGGGCCCCCTCGTCCAGCGCGGCCCGCACGGCGACGGCCTGGCGGTCCAGGGCGTCCAGGTAGGCGGTGGTGAGGCCGTCCGGGCTTCCTATCCGGGTGAACAGGTTGCAGAAGCCGCAGCGCACCTCGCAGAACGGGATGTGCAGGTAGAGCGAGAGCGCGTGCTGCGCCTCGCCCGACCACAGCTCGCGCAGCCGCGGACGGTCGTCCAGCGGGCGGTAGGCCGTTTTGTGCGGGTAGGCGTAGACGTACGACAGGTACGGCGAGTCGGGGCGCGGGGCGGGTGCGGTGGTCATGCGCGCTCCTCGACGGTGGCGGCGGGCAGGGGCTCGGCGGGCGGCCGGGCGGGGAGCGTGAAGTGGGCGTACGGGACGGTCCAGACCACCTCGTGGCCGATCCGGTGCCCGGTGTAGCCGTCCTCGCCGTAGGCCGTGCCGTGGTCGGAGCAGACGATCGCGAAGCAGGGTCGGCGGCCGCTCATCGCCGCGAACAGCCGACCGATGTGGGCGTCGACGTACTCCAGAGCGGCGGCGTGGCTGGCCCGGGAGTCGCCCGCCTCACGGGTGGCACCGGGCAGGTGGAACCAGTTGGGCTGATGCAGCGCCGAGACGTTCAGGAACAGGAACAGCGGCTGCCCGGCGGGCTGTTCGGCGGCGACCTGCTCGGCGCGGGCGACTTGCTGCTCGAAGGAGGTCGGGGACGGCACGCCCATCCCGGGCTCCCAGTGGCTCTCCTGGAAGAGCCCCGGCAGGACCGAGCCGAGCGGGCCCTGCTTGTTGAAGAAGCCGACACCGCCGATGCAGACCGTCCGGTACCCGGCTGCACCGAGCGCGGTCGGCAGGTCGGGCGCGTCGAACACCCAGGTGCGGGAGGCGGTGCTCTCCGAGCCGGCGAAGCGGGCCGCGAACAGGCGGGGGTGCGGGCCGCCGGGTGAGGCCGGCGTGGGCAGGAACCCGGCCAGGATCGCCTGGTGGGAGGCGTAGGTGAAGCTGCCGGGTGCGTGCCGGCGCTCCCAGCGGCCGCCGGGCAGGTGGGCCGCGAGGTTCGGAATCCGCCCGGCGGCGGCCAGCTCCTCCGCGACGTCGAAGCGGAGCGTGTCGAGGGTGACGAGCAGCAGGTCGTGACTGCCCACGACGGCGTTCATGTCGGGGGCGAGGTCCGGATCCGTGCGCGGGGCCGGGAGGGCGTTCTGGTGGTTCATCGGGAGGGTTCCAGGATCTGGTCGTTCGTCGGATCGGGCCGGGTGAGGGCGGCGAGCTGGGCGCCGTAGGTGTCCAGGCCCTCGGCGGGGCCGCCGGGCAGGCCGGTGAGATCGGGCAGCAGGTCGCCGAAGGCGTTCACCTCGCCGACCAGGGCTCGTTGCCAGCCGGCCGTGGGCAGGACGTCGACGCCGACCATCGGCGAACCGGGGAAGCAGGCGGCAGCCCGCTCGGCCGTTTCCAGCACGGCCGGCCAGGCCGGGCCGGCCGCCTCCCGGGCGAGGTCGACACTGCCCCGGGCGCCGCCGAGGTGCAGGTTGGTCATCGGCTGCGCGGCCGTGCGCACCACCACGTGGGTGGCCCGGCCCGCGACCACCACCACCCGCAGGTCCGCCGACCGCCCGGACTGCGTGGCCTTCGGCACCCACTGCTCGACGTGCAGGCCGTCCGGCGCGAGGCGGTCGACGATCGCGGCGACGTCCCGCTCGTCGCGGTAACGGCGGACCCGGAGCGAGTTGTGCAGCTGCCCGCCGGCCAGCTCGACCGAGGTGGTGGCCAGGACCTGGCCGCGCGGCCCGAACTCCAGCGCCATCACCCCGGAGGCGGAGGAACCGTGCGCGGGCTTGACGAAGACCCGGCGCAGCCCGGCCTCGGCCAGGCGCTCCCGAAGGTGCTCCCAACCGGTCACCTCCCCGCCGAGCGCCCGGGGCACCGTTACCCCGGCAGCGTCGAGCAGGGCGTGCGCGCGGCGCTTGTCGAACATCACCGCGATCTCCTCCGGAGCGCCGAGCAGCCGCACGTCCGGTCGGGCGGCCAGCTCGCGCAGCGCGGCCATCACCCCCGCGTACCAGGCGGCGGTGCCCTCGACCCGGGTCGGCGCGTAGCCGGCGCCGAGCACCGGGCCGCGCAGCAACTCGTCGACCCGCGGCTCCTCGCCGGGCGACTCGATGCGCAGCAGAGCGCCCTCGGACGGCGCGGGCAGCCGGTAGCCGCCGCGCAGCACGTCCAGCCAGGGCAGGACGGTGGGCTCGGGGAGCCCGGCGGCCCGGGCGGCGGCCGCGAACAGCGTCACCCGTCGGTGCCCGGGATTGCCGAGGACGGTCAGTCGCAGTGTCATGGTGCCCTCCCCGGCTACTCGGCGACCGCGACGTAGCGGTCGTCGTCGATGTCCTCGGCCTCGGAGAGGTCGAGTTCCACGCCGGGCAGGGCCTGGCGCAGGCGCTGTTGCATCTCCTCGGTGAGGTAGTGGTGGTGCAGGTCGAGCGAGCGCAGGTGGGTGAGGGGCTGGCCCTCCACCAGGGCGGCGGCGCCCTCGTCGGAGAGCACGCCCATGGACAGGTCGAGCGACGCCAACCCGGCCACCACGGGGGCATGGGCGAGCGCGGCGGCTATCTCGTCCTGGAACTCGCTGTTCGCGAGCGCGAGGTGGCGCAGGCTCGGCAGCCTCGAACCGTCCAGGAAGGGCGCGAGATCGTCGAGCGTGGTGTCGCCCTCGTAATCGCCCACACCCAGCCAGAGCTCCAGCCGCTCCAGCGCGGGCAGTTCCGACGCGGCGACCGCCCGCACCACGTCGGCGGGCAGGCCGCCGGACTCGAAGCGCAGGGAGACGAGCCGGTCGTGCCGCAGCGGCCGGAGGCGCAGGCCGGTGCCGCCGCGCACGGTCAGCGAGGCCAGGCCCGGGAAGGCGGTGAGCAGCGGGGTGACGTCCCCCATCACCAGCCAGGAGATCTCGCACTCGTCGTAGGTGACCTCGCCCAGGAACAGTGCCTCCAGAGCCGTCAGGCGGTCGGCCGTCGCGGCGACGGTCTCGACCGTGGTCCGCACGGAGTCGTAGCCGTCCTGCCACCAGGGGCCGATCACCACGGCACGGACCTCGGCCGGGTCCACCGTGGTGAGGAAGGACTGCCAGAGCTGGCCGAAGTCGAGCTTCGACCCCCACGTGAGCGCGAGCCGCCAGGCGACGGCGCCGGCGGCGGGCCGGCGGCGCGCGTCCTGCCCGGGGGTGAAGTCGTGGATCGGCAGCCCGTGGAAGTGTTCGAGGTGACGGGAGATGGCCATGGCGGCTCCAGGGACGGAGATGGGGGTTGCGAGGTCCGGCGGGCCGGACGCCCGGTCGCCGGGCGCGGCTACTCGGCGACGGCCACGTAGCGCCACTCGTCGTCGGGCTTGCCGGGGTCGGAGAGGTCCAGCTCCACCTCGGGCAGGGCCTGACGCAGGCGCTGTTGCATCTCCTCGGTGAGGTAGTGGTGGTGCAGGTCGAGCGAGCGCAGGTGGGTCAGCGGCTGGCCCTCAAGCAGCGCCGTGGCGCCCTGGTCGGTCAGCACACCCATGGACAGGTCGAGCGACTCCAGCCGGGCGACCACCGGGGCGTGCGCCACCGCGGCGGCGATGTCGTCCTGGAACTCGCTGTTCTGCAGGCCCAGGTGGCGCAGCGCCGGGAAGTGCGTTCCGTCCAGGTACGGCGCGAGGTCCGCCATCGTGCTGTCGCCGCCGTAGTTGTCGACGCCCAGCCAGAGCTCCAGCCGCTCCAGGGCGGGGAACTCGGAGGCGGCCACCGCGCGGACGACGCCGGCGGGCAGGCCCCCGGCCTCGAACCGCAGCGCCTTCAGCGCCGGGTGCCGCAGCGGTTCGAGGGCGAGGCCGCCCTTGCCCTCCCAGTCCTGCGCGGCGCCGCGCACCACCAACTCGGTGAGGGCCGGGAAGCCGGCCAGCAGCGGCGTCACGTCGCACAGCTGGAGCCAGGAGATCTCGCACTCGTCGTAGGTGATGTCACCCACGAACAGCGCGCGCAGCGCGGGAAGTTCGGAGGCGGCGCCGACGATCGCGTCCATCGCCTCCTGGAAGCCCTCCGGCTCCTCCTGGGACCAGAGCCCGATGACCACGGCCGAGACCCGCTCGGTGTCGACGGTGTCGAGGAACCGCTGCCAGCACTCGACGAAGGAACGGTCGCTGTCGTAGTACACACCGATCTTCCAGGCGACCGCGGCCGCGTCCGGCAGCTCGACGGAGACGGCGCCTCCGTTCTCCTCCGCGGCCTCCGCGGCGGCTTCCAGGGCGGGCACGAACTCGAAGACGGGGAGACCGTGGAACTGCTCGATGTGCTGGTTGACGGTCATGCGCTGCTCCTTCGGTGGTCTGGGGCGAACACGTGTCTACCAGCAGGGACTGACAAACCGGCGGCCGGGTCGCCGTCCGGGCGCGTTGTCAGACCCATGCCCTATGGTCCGATCGTGGCTCCGGAGCGTGACCGTCGACGGCGGTGCGGAGCCCGGGGCTCCGGCGTTCGCCGGGTCCCGTGGAACGGCGAGGGAGGACCGATGTACCGCCAGGGGGACGTGCTGATCGTGCCGGTGGAGAAGAGCGCCGTGCCGCCGAGGGTGCCGGAGCTGCCCGTGCAGCCCCGGGACGCGCGGGGGCGGATGGTGCTCGCGCTCGGCGAGGTCACCGGGCACGCGCACGCCGTGGTCGGCCCGGGTGAACTGCGCCGGGAGGCCGGGCCGTTCGGCTCGGCCTGGCTGCACCTGCCCGAGGGCGGCCGGGTGGTGCACGAGGAGCACGCGGCGATATCGCTGCCCAAGGGCTGGTACCGGGTGGTCCGCCAGCGCGAGTACACCCCGGGGGCGGTGCGGATGGTCGCGGACTGACACCGCCACCGCCCGGTGCGGCGGGCGGCCCGCGGTGGCGGACGGGCGGGTGACAGGCGCGGAAGGCGGCCGGCGGCGGGCGCGGACCGAGGTACGGAACGGGAGCGGACGGCCGGGTGGGGAGCCCGGCCGGGAACGGAGCAGGTGATGCGGACGGTGATCCCCGAGGACGTGCGGGGCACGGAGACGGCGGCCGGGCCCGCCGGGGTGACGGCCCGTTGGCGGGCCGCGGCGGCGGCCACCGGGCCGGGCGACCGGGCGGCGGTCGAGCGTGCGGTGCGGGCCGCCTACCGGGAGGCCGGGCTCGACGAGCCCGCGGCGGTGCGCTGGTACGGGTCGCCGCTCGCGGCGGCCCAGGCGGCGCTGGAGCTGCGGGCCGAGGGCGCGGTGAGCGTGCGCGAGGCCGTCCGCACCGCGCCCTGGGAGACGGCCAGACGCCGCACCGTCGAACGGGTCGGCCGGGCCGGGTGGTCGGCGCACTGGGCCCTCACCGGCGGCGAGCTCGGCGCGGTCACCAACCCGCTCGCCGACCGGATCCGCGATGCCGTGGTCGACCGGCTCGCCCCCGAGGCGGACCGCGAACAGGCCGGCGACGAGGCGATCGAGGCCGCCAGGGCCCGGCGCACCAGTGTCCGGCTGGCGCTGCTCGACGCGGTCCGAGGCCAGCACGACGCGCCCTGGTTCGCCGCTTTCGAGGCAGCCGAGGCGGGTGCCGACGCGGTGGCGCAGCTCGCCGCGGTGGCGGCCGAGGCGGGCTGGTGGTGGCCGTACCGGGACGTGGCGCTGGTCAGCGAACGGCCGCTCGCACTGCACCGGGACGAGGCCGGGCGGCTCGACCGGGTGGACGGCCCCGCCGTCGAGTACCCGGACGGCTTCGCCCTGCACGCCTGGCGGGGCATGCCGGTGCCGGCCGGGTTCCTGGCGGGCCTGGGCGACGTCACCGTCGAGCGGATCCGCACCGAGGAGAACGCGGAACTGCGCCGGGTCCTGCTGGAGCACTACGGCTACGACCGCTACCTGGCGGACTCCGGGGCCGAGCCGATCCACCGGGACGAGACCGGGGTGCTCTGGCGGATCGTCCTGCCGGACGACGAGCCGGCGGTGATGGTCGAGGTGGTCAACTCCACCGCCGAGCCGGACGGCACCTTCCGCACGTACTGGCTGCGGGTGCCGCCCAGCACCCGCACCGCGCGAGCCGGCGTGGCCTGGACCTTCGGCATACCCGAGGCCGACTACCACCCGCAGCGTGAGACCTGACGCTGACCGGGGGTAGCCGGCGGGCGGGCATCGGGGCAGGACCGACCGGTCGGCCGGGGCGGGCCGTGCGGTGGAAGGCCGGCAGGTTCAGGCCGGCGGGAGGAGACAGGGGCAAGGAGTAGCGACCTGCGAGAGGAGGGGAGCCGAGGCTCAGGACCGGATCGGCCTCAGGCCAGTGTCCGCTCCCGCCAGTCGAGGACGACGACGTTCCGTAGCAGCGGCGCCCCCGGGGGCGCAGTGGCCGCCGCGCCCTGGGCGGCGGTCAGGACGGTGTGCTGCTTCGGGCCGCGGAGCAGCTCGGACAGACGGGTGTCCTGGTCCGGGATCTCCGGCCTCGGCGGCGCGGCAGGTGGCGGTGCCGAGCGAGGCGCGGATCGCGGTGGCCATCGCCTCCGGGTTGAACGGGCGGAAGGCGCCGCTGGGTTGGCCGCCCCGCAGGTGCTGCACCAGGAGCGCGATCGGGCTGTCGAGTCCGGCCGAGCTGACCAGCGGGGTGCCGTATGGGCCGGCACAAGTGTGGGTGCGCGACAGCCGATCGGAAGGGAGTCCAGCGAGGAGCCCCGCGAGGGAGTGGCACTCAACTGCCGCGGTCGGACGATCCGAACACGTGGGGACCGAGACCCGGCCCGCGGACGGGGATCCCCCGAACCGGTACTGATGCGGCACTTCACCCCGCCGGGTGCGCGGGAGCCGGTAGCGTGCCGAGCGCGAAATCCTGTGCCACGGCCCGCCCGCCCGCTGTCGGACGGCCTCGCACAGGATCCACCCCGCGGGGGGAGAACCGGAGGTTCCTGATGACGGACGAGACACCGGTGTGGCACCCGGTGCCGTACCACGCCTACGCCTGGGACGACGAGAACGGCGCCCGCTGCGTGGCCCTCTACCCGGGTGAAGAGGCCGCCGAGGCGCGCAAGGCCGAGCTGCGGGCGACGGCCACCCGCGTCGTCCCGGGCCTGGCATCCGACCACGACGCCGCCGAGCCGGAGACCGAGTACCCGAAGCCGTCCCTGCGCCTGATCAGGGGCGGAGGCTCGGCTGGGCAGGCCTGACCGGCCGCGACACCCGCGGCCAGGCCAGGCCTGGCCGGACCGCGGCGCCCGTCGGGCTACAGCTGCCCGGCCTCCGCCGTGAACGCCTCCGCCTGGCCGCGGGTGATCCGCCAGACCAGTTCCTCGCCGGACTCGGCCGGGGCGAGCGCCTCGGCCGGGCGGCGCAGGTGCTCGGTGAAACCTAGACGGGCCGGGACCGCGCCGCTGGCCCGGTTGGCCCGGTCGTGGACGACCTCGACATAGTCGACACCGGGAAGCCGGAAGGCCTGCGCGATCAGCGCGTGGACCGCCCGAGTCGCCACCCCGCGGCCGGTCGCGGCCGGATGCAGCCAGTAGCCGATTTCGAGACCGTCCCCCGCCGACTCCTCCCGCCGGTACAGCTGGCAGGTCCCGATGATCGCACCGCCCCGCACGATCGCGTACGTGAACTCCTCGCCGGCCGCCCAGCGTTCCGCCCGGCGGGCCAGGAACTCGGTGGTCATGCCCAGACTGTGCTCCGCCACCCAGGGCATCCACGGCCGCAGGTGCTCCAAGGACTCCTCGATCACCCGGAACAGCTCCGGAACGTCGGCCTCGCCGTCGAAACGCCGCAGCGTCAGGTCGTCGAGCTCGATCACGGGCGAGGGGAGGTCCATGCCCGGAGCTTCGCATGCGCACGCCCGCGACGGCAACGGAATTCCCCCTCCATCCGCGGCCCGTTGGCACACACTCCTGGTCCGCCCGAGCCCACGCCCGAGCTCACGCCCGAGCCCGCGCCTGGGTCGTCAGCCGGTCCGCCGGTCAGGAACCGGTGGAGTCGGCCGAAGCGGGCAGGAGCGAAGCGAGGTACGCCTGTGTCTCGCCGTCCGTGGAGTAGAAGCGGGTGCCGTGCGTGGCCCGGGTGGCGAGCACGCGATAGGTGTTCAGGGCGTATCGCAAGTACTGATCGGGCGGAAGGGCGCGCAGCTGGGCCACGTCATGGCTGGCCTCCGGCCGGGCCTGCCAGCGGCCGTCGCGGCGGACCAGGTCGCCGCCGAGGATGACCGCGCCGAAGGCGTACTCGAGGCCCTGCGCGGTGTAGATGCACCCGACCTGGTCCTGTCCGCCCCGGTCGGTCGCCCAGTACGGGCGGGCCGGGATGTCGGGATAACCGGGGACCGGCTGTTCGGCACGGAGGTTCCAGGGGCGGGACCAGGAACGGGGGCCCTCGTCGGGACCGTGCCACCGGATGGCGACCTCCGGCTCCAACGGGGGGACGCCGCCGGCGTTCCAGGGCCAGCAGAAGCCCGCAGTGATCCGGGCGCTTCGGCCCCGCGCCGTGTGGTCGTCGACCCAGGAGGCGAGGGCGTCGGGGTCGGCCCCGAGGGCGAGATCGTAGTCGCTGCCGTGCCACGGCCCTACGGAGTCGAAGCCGGAGTCCGAAACGGGGGCGGAAGGGGAGCCGGAAGCGGGGACGGAGTTCGGGAACAGGAGGTCCACCCATCGGTGGTAGGCCTGGGAGCCGTTGCAACGGAACTGGGTCTCCAAGTCGATGTGCTCGAGCGAGACCTCGACCTCGTCCGCGTGGCGCCTGAGCTCCTCGAGGGTGACCCCCTCGGTCGGGCGCACGATCTGGCGCTCGTCGAGGAACAGCACCAGGACGCCGACCCGGTCGAGAAGGTTGCGCAGGACGGCGGGGAAGCCGCTTCTGCGGTTGTTCGGGTAGGTGCGGGTCCGGTGGGCCTCGTCGAGGAGGACGACGCTGTTCTGGTCCAGTCCGCTGGGGATCCTCTCGAGGAACGTCGCCACCAGCCCCCTGGACTCCGCACTCAGCAGCCGTTGGAGCTGCCGCGTGAGGGTGCCGGACGGAGTCAGCAGACGGGGGTTGCGCGCCGGCATGCGGCACAGATCGCCCATCAGACGGGTGGCGATGGCGGTCTTCCCGGTTCCGGGCCCACCGGTGACGACCACTATGGCCCCGGGGCGTCGGGCCCCGGCGGTCTGCTTCCCGATTGCCGCCACGGCATCGAGGATCGCCCTGCGGGCGCGGTCCTGTTCCCCGATGAGGCGGAACGGCCGACGGTTCTCGATGTTGTCGGCCAAGCGTCGTAGGGCGTCCTCGGAAGGCCGGTGGTCGCCGGTGAGGAACCGGTCGACGGCATCCCGGGGCGCCGGTACCAGATCGCCGCAGCCGAAGCGGTCCGCGAGCCGGTGCGCCGGTCCGTCACCAGCGGAGCGGGCGGTGTCGTCCGCGAGGTCGTCGCGCCCGAGCAGGGGGAATCCCGCGCTCGGCCCGTTCGGTGTGACCATCCCACACAGATGCCCGATCAGATCGGCCGAAGCGTTGTGCAGCAGCACCACACCCCTCGCCCGTACTCCGCGGCCGTCGACCGCCCAGTCCCGGAGGTAGGTCGCGTAGCCGCCGACTTGGCGGGCCGGGTGCGGCACCGTCCTCCGCCCGACCTCCAGCATTCCGCCGTGGCGGGGGGAGCGTTCGGCCCACGACCACTGCTTCAGTTCGATGACCACCACGGTCAGCACACCGTCCGGCCCCTGGCCGACGACGGCCGCGTCGACCCGCTCTCCCGTCCCCGGAAGCGACAGTTCCAGGAGGATCTCCAGCTCGCCCAGACCGGCGCGCACCAGCGCGTCGAGGAGGACCGGCCAGCTCCGCCGCCAGCTCTGGACCTCCTCCTTCCCGGGTTCCGTGCCGTGCAGCGATCGGAAGTGCGCCACGCACGCGTCGACGAAGTCCGGTCGGGCGGTCTGCCGCCCGACCTCCGCGATGGTCCCCCGGTGTACGTACATACTCGATGGATACCACTGGCCTCCGGCAGTGTCACCGTCCGGGCGCGCTCCCGCCGGGGCCGCGGACCGCAGGTCCCGGCCGCCTCAGCCGGCCCGCGGCGCTTCCGGAGCCGGTGCGAGCCCGTCGCCGCGGGGCCCGGCCGGGTCGCGCCGGTGCCAGGCGAAGTACGGCTCGCTGTCGGAGGTGTGGGCCGTGCAGCGCCTGCCGTCGAGGAACCCCGCCGCCGAGGCGAGGTCCTCCGAGGCCAGCGTCTCCTGCGACAGCGCCACCAGGCCTTCGGCGGTGACGTGGATGAACCGGTCCTCGAACAGCGCGTCACAGCCCAGGACGCAGGCGGCCATCAGGTTGGCGGTGTCGCGTCGCTGGTCCGCGTCGCATTCCGACCGCTTCCGGACGTGGGCCGCGCGGACGAGCCGTGAGGGCAGGGTCCGGCCGCAGAGGTCGCACCGGGCGGAGGGACTGCCGTTGAACATCCTGCGCCGAAGGCCGGTCTGCTCGCGGCGGGCTATGGCGGTCGTCAGGCGGTCGAGATCGTCGTCCAGATCGAGGAAACGCGGAGGGGGGACGATGTCGACCGGTCCGAGGGCAGCGGCGGAGTCGGAGGCCCCGGGAGGAGTGGGGGCGTCGCGAGCCTCGTCATTCTCCAGCCGGTTGAGGGAGTTGACCAGCCCGGCCATGACCTCGAGGTCGGATACCGGTACCGGAGAGCTCTGCTTGTTGGCCGACAGACGCAGGGCCTCCATCAGCTCGGCGCCGAAGAACCGGCCGTCGAACCGCTCCTCGACGCCGAGGACCTCCATGGGGACCCGCACGGGGTACGTGTCGTCCTCCCAGACCGGGGTGTCGCTGACGTACCGGGGACCGGTGACCCGGGCGATGGCGAGCTCGCGGAGCACGGCGTCGGCCCACCCACCGGGCCCCACCCGGACACTCGGGCCGCGATGGCCGAACAGGATGTAGTCGCCGGCCTTCAGACCGGCCAGGACCTCCGGGGTCTCGGCCCGGTCGGCGGTCGTCCGCTTCCACCCCCAGACGGAGTTGCGGAGGCCGACTCGGAAGTTCTTCTCGGACGATCGGCCGATGTAGACGGCGACGGCGGACATGCGGTGATCCTCCAGGGTTACGGCTCTCCCTGCCGGATGGTACCGGGGGCCTCGGCGGTTCGGAGCGGTCGGGCGCTGCTGGGTCAGGGGGTTCGGGCGGGGGAGGAAGGGTTGGAAGCCCTTGACGGCCGAGCGGGCGGAGGGGGCACGGCCCGGGGGGTCGGCATGGCACCATCTTCGCCCGGGTGGGTCGGGGCGGGTAGCGGGTTTCCGTAGGAGGGGGAGGACGGGTGGGCGTGGGGGGCGAGCCGGTGGAACTGCCCGCAGGGTCCTGGTGGGACTGGGAGGTGCTCTCCTGGACGCCCGGTGAGCTGCGCCTCGCGGCGGGTTACGACCTGACGTACCACCACGGCCTGGAGCTGGTCTTCGGCGATCCGCTGTACGTCCGGTGCCCGGCGATGTTCCAGGACCCGGTGTTCCGGGCGCCGGCGCCCGAGGAGTGGCGGCTGGTCGAGCGGCAGGCCGGTGAACGCCCCGCGGTGCTGGTCGCCTTCGAGGCGGACGGTGGCGGCCCGGAGCCGGTCGAGGGGCTGATCGCGGCCGGGAGCGTGGAGGTGCGGGCCGGATTCGTGCTGCGCCACGGGGCGCAGTCGCGGGGCTGAGGCCGCGCCGGGCGTCAGCTGTTCCATGGGAGTTCAACCGCGCGCTCCTGACGGCGCCCCGTCAGGGCCCTACCTTCCCTGGGGGACTGCGAGAAGGGGCCATGGAAGACTCACAACTTGCCGTACGGGCACGTGGATTGACGAAGTGCTTCGGTGACGTGGTGGCGCTCGACGGCGTCCGGCTGGACCTGGCGCCCGGGCGGATCCACGGGCTGGCCGGGCCCAACGGGGCCGGGAAGACGACACTGCTCGGGCTGCTGCTCGGCCTGGCCGTCGCGGACGGCGGCGAGTTGGAGGTGCTCGGCAGACCGGTCGGACGGGCCCTGGCGGCACCGGACGGCGTGGCCGGGTTCGTGGACGGCCCCGGGCTCTACCCGTCGCTGACCGCCCGGAAGAACCTGGCCGCGCTGGCGGCGCTGCGCGGTGAGGACACCCGGGCGCGGCGGGTCGCGGAGCGGATCGACGGCGCGCTGGCCGAGGTCGGCCTGACGGACGTCGCCGACGACCGGGTACGTGGCTTCTCGCTGGGGATGCGGCAGCGGCTCGGGCTGGCCGCGGCGCTGCTCACCGAGCCGCGGCTGCTGGTGCTCGACGAGCCGTCCAACGGCCTGGACCCGGCGGGCAAGCGGCACGTCGACGGGGCGCTGCGCCGGCTCGCGGACGAGGGCGTGACCGTCGTGCTGTCCAGCCACCGCATGGACGACCTCGAAGCGCTGTGCTCCGAGGTCACGATCCTCGCCACCGGCCGGGTCCGGTTCTCCGGCCCGCTGGGCTCGCTGGCTCCGGAGAGCCGCGGGTTCGAGCACCGTCTGCTCACCTCCGACCCGCCGGCCGCGCGGCGGGTGGCCGCCGGGGTGGCGGGCGTACGGGTCGTCGCGGAGGCGGGGGAGTGGCGGGGGGCGGAGTCGCTGGTCGTGCGCGCGTCGCGGCCGGCGGTCGAGCGGCTGGTGGCGGAGCTGGTGCACGCGGACGTGCGGGTGCGCGAGGTCGCCCCCGTCGTCCCGCCGCTGGAGGCCGCGTACCTGGCGCTGACCGGTTCGGCCGAGCCGAGCGCACCGGCCGGGCGACCGGGGCCGACCACGCCGACAGAGGGACAGCAGCAGGAGGAGCATGAGGAGGACGAGCGATGACCACGATCACGGCCCGGACCACGGCGGTCGGCGCCCACATCGGCGCCGCGGCCGGCGCACGCCGCGTACCGGTCGGCCGCGTCTACCGCTTCGAGCTGGTCAAGCTCGTCTCCCAATGGCGGATCCGGCTGCTGATGCTGGCCTGCTGGACCGCGCCGGGCCTGTTCACCGCCGCGGTGGCCCAGCAGGGCACGCTGCCGTCCGACACGCTGTTCGGCCGCTGGATGCACGCCACCGGCTGGGCGGGCCCGCTGGTGGTGCTCGGCTTCGCGGGATCCTGGGCGCTGCCGCTGCTGACCTCGGTGGTCGCGGGCGACGTGCTCGCCGCCGAGGACCGGCTCGGGACGTGGCGGCACCTGCTGGTGACGGTCCGCTCGCCGCGGCGGATCTTCGCGGCGAAGGCGCTGGCGAGCGGGACCGTGATCGTGCTGCTGGTGGCTGGGTTGGTGGCGTCGAGCACGGCGGGCGGGCTGGCCGCGGTCGGGAACGAGCCGCTGGTCGGCGTCGACGGGCACCTGCTGGCGCCGTCCGACGCGGCCGTCAGCGTCCTACTGGCGTGGGGGTGCGCGCTGGCGCCCACCCTGGCACTGGCGGCGATCGGACTGCTCGGCTCCGTTCTCCTCGGCCGCTCGCCGATGGGCCTGCTCGTCCCGGCGCTGACGGCGGTCGCGATGCAGCTCGCGCAGATGCTGCCGCTGCCGGTGGCGCTGCGCCTGGCCCTGCCCGGTTACGCCTTCGTCTCCTGGAACGGGCTGTTCGCCGATCCCGTCCGGCTCGACGAGCTGCTGATCGCCGTCGCGGTCAGCCTGGTGTGGGCCGCGGTGGCGACCGCCGTCGCCTACCGGCTGTTCGTCCGGCGGGACTTCACCAACGGCGCCGAGGACGGCCCGGGCCGCCGGGCGCCGGCCTTCGGGGTGCTGCCGCTCGCCGGCCTGCTCGCGGTGAGCTTCGGGACGGTCGCCGTGGCCGCGCCGTCGACGGGCTCGGGGATCTCGCAGGAGAAGGTGCAGCGTTCGGTCGCCACCGGGTTCGCCCACCTCTACCGGCTGCAGACCGAGCAGTTGCACCGTCCCGCCGTCACCGAGGACCAGTTGCGGGTCGCGGCGGCGTGCGAGCGCGGTGACGGCCAGGTGGACCCGGAGGGGCCGGGCAACGACTGGCGCTGCGTCGTCACCTGGCACCTGCCGGGCACGGCGGCGCCGGGGACGGCGGTCTACCAGCTCGACATCGCCCCGGACGGGAGGCTGACGGCGGACGGCGACGGGCCGAAGGAGGTGAACGGCTACTTCCTGGTGCACACCCCGACCGGGGACGCGCCGAACCCGCTGTGGCAGTTCGACGGCCAGGTCGCGCTGCTCTCCTCCTGAGCCTGCGACTGTCCTCCTGAACCCGCGCCGAGCGCGCCCACCCGATCGACCACGCACCGAACGAACCGAAACCAACGAAGGGTTGAAGCCATGCAGGTCACACGTCGTCGACGTGTCCAGAAGGAGCACCGCACCCTCCTCGGCCGCGGGACGGGCCGCCGTGCCACGCTCGCCACGGCGTGCATCACCGCGGTGGCCGTGGCCACCGGCACGGCTTTCGCGACCACCTACCAGTTCGGCACGGACCAGGTCGGCCAGGTCACCGCGAACGGCCAGGTCGTCTCCAGCGACCAGTACATCGCCCCGTACGGCAGCCGGGTCGTCATCGACAACGGCAAGCTGATGGCCTCCCGGGTCAGCCCGGACGGCGCCCACCTGGCCGCCTCGCTCGCGGACGGCGACGCCTCGCTGGTCGTCGTCGACCTGAAGACCGGCCGGGTGCAGCAGCGCGTCGGCACGGCCAAGACGGACGACCTGCGCCTGCCCAAGGGCTCGGTCGGCCAGGAGGCCCCGGTGAACTCGCCGGACGGCAAGCAGCTGTGGCTGGGCCAGCTTGACGGCTACACCAGGTTCACCGTGAAGCCGGACGGCTCCCTCGCCGACCCGGTGGCGGTGCCGATCCCGGCGGACGGGGACAAGCACGCGCTGGCCTCGGGCGCGGTGTTCTCGGTGGACGGCGCGACGGTGTACGCGGCGGTCAACGGCCAGAACCGGGTGGTCGCGATCGACGCGGCGACCGGCGCGATCGGGCGGAGCTGGACGGTCGGCAACGCGCCGCGCGGCCTCGCCCAGGTGGGCCGGAAGCTGTACGTCGGCAACGAGGGCGGCCGCCCGGCCACCGCCGACGACACCACCCTCAACTCCTACGGCACGCAGGTGCCGGCCGACCCGGACACGGGCGCCACCACCACGGGCACCGTCAGCGTGATCGACCTCGGCGACCCGGCCGCCGTGGTCCGGTCCATCGAGGTCGGCCTGCACCCGACCGCGCTGTACGCCAAGAACGGGACGCTGTTCGTCACCGACACCGCCTCCGACCAGGTGTCCGTCATCGACACCGCGCGGGACGAGGTCGTGCAGCGCATCTCCACCAAGCCGTGGCCGGAGGCCTCGGTGGGCTACGAGCCGGACGCGGTGACGCTCACCGACGACGGGCACCTGCTGGTCACCCTCGGCCGTGCCAACGCGGTGGCCGTCTACCGCTACACGAGCGCGCAGGAGCCGGTGAGCTACGTCGGCCTGCTGCCCACGGACTACTTCCCGGCGGAGATCACCACCGTCGGCTCCACCGTCCTGGTCTCCAACACCCGTGGCATCGACGCCCGGCGGCCCCGCGCCGGCGGCGCCCACAACACCCACGACACGACCTCCAGCCTGACGCAGTTCACCCTGCCCAGCGACCGGGAGATCCGCGCCCAGACCGCCAAGGTCTTCCAGCAGAACGGCTGGACCAGCGGCGCCGCCCGGACCGCTGACAAGGACGCCGGCGACCGGAACGCGTCCGACCGGAACGCGTCCGACCGGAACGCCTCGGGCCGCAGCGCGTCCGACCGGCACAAGGCCAAGCCCGTGCCGGTGCCGGCCCGGATCGGCGACCCGTCGACGATCAAGCACGTCTTCCTGATCGTCAAGGAGAACCGGACCTACGACCAGGTCTTCGGCGACATCGCGAAGGGCAACGGCGACCCGAAGCTGGCCCAGTTCGGCGCGAACGTGACGCCGAACCAGCACGCGCTGGCCGAGCAGTTCGGGCTCTACGACAACACCTACGACATCGGCACCAACTCCGCCGAGGGCCACAACTGGCTGATGCAGGCGGACAACCCGGAGTACACCGAGTCCTCGGCCGGGGAGTACGAGCGCAGCTACGACACCGAGGACGACGGCCTGGGCCACCAGCGCTCGGGCTTCCTGTGGTCGGGCGCGCAGGCGGCCGGCAAGGACGTGCGCGACTTCGGCGAGTTCCACCAGTTCCTGACCAAGCCCGCCGACGCGAGCTGGCAGAACCTGTACTGCGACGCGAAGACCATGGACGAGACGGGGCAGGGCAGCGCCTACACCCTCAACTCCTCCTCGCCGATCCCGTCGCTCAACGACGTGTCGGTGCCCGGCTTCCCCAAGTTCGACACCGACGTGCCGGACCTGTACCGGTACCAGATCTGGAAGCAGGACTTCGAGCAGAACGGCCCGGCCGACCTCAACATGCTGTGGCTGTCCAGCGACCACACCGGCGGCCCGGCAAGCCCGGCCGCGCAGGTCGCCGACAACGACCTGGCGACCGGCAGGATCATCGACGAGATCTCGCACAGCGAGTACTGGAAGGACTCCGCGATCTTCGTGGTCGAGGACGACTCCCAGGCCGGCCTCGACCACGTGGACGGCCACCGCGCCCCGATCCAGGTCATCAGCCCCTGGGCGCAGCACGGCGCCGTCGACAGCCGCTACTACTCGCAGATCACGATGGTCCGCACCATCGAGCAGATCCTCGGCATCCACCCGATGAACCAGAAGGACAGCGCGGCCAGCCCGATGTCCACGGCCTTCACCGACAAGCCGGACTTCACGCCGTTCACCTCGGTGCCCAACCGGACCTCGCTCACCGACGGCCTGAAGACGCCGCCCACCTGCGGCGTCGACGTGCCCGCGGCCGCGGACCGCAACGCCGCGGCGGCGCCGACCACGACCGAGCCGCCGGCGGCCGAGCGGGCCGTCGCGGACCAGTGGTCCGCCTGGAAGGCGAAGCAGCACCTCTCCGGCCCGAACGCCGCGCCCGACCGCGCGAACCCGGTGCAGATGAACCACCTGACCTGGTACCAGACCCACAACTGGACCACCCCGTACCCGGGCGAGGACGGGATTTTCGCCCCGAACGACGTGCCCGGCGCCTACCTGCCGTCGGCGGAGAACGACGGCTGATCCCGCTCCGCACAGGGGACCGTGAACGGGCCCCGGGCCGGCCCCATCGCCGGCCCGGGGCATCAACCCGCACGATGCCCGTCCCGGCGGCCACCCACCGGCGGACCCCGGACCCGACCGGCCCAGCCCGGCGCGCGCCCGCGCGGCGGGGCTGGTGAGCTGGGCGGGGAGCGCCCCGGGGCCCGTCCGGCCGGCCTCCCGCACCCCACGACGGAGGACCCCGTGCCGGACCCGACCACCTCCTACGCCGACCTGCGCGCCCTGGTGATCAACTGCACCCTCAAGCGCTCCCCGGAACGCAGCCACACCCAGGGCCTGATCGACGTCAGCACCCGCATCCTGGAGCGCCAGAGCGTCGAGGTCGAGGTCCTGCGCGCGGTCGACATCGACATCGCGACCGGCGTCTGGCCGGACATGACCGAGCACGGCTGGGAGACCGACGAGTGGCCGGTCATCTACTCGAAGGTGATGGCGGCCGACATCCTGACGCTCGCGGGCCCGATCTGGCTCGGGGACAACTCCTCCGTCATGAAGAAGGTCGTCGAGCGGCTCTACGCCTGCTCGTCCATCCTCAACTCCGCGGGACAGTACGCGTATTACGGCCGCGTCGGCGGCTGTCTGATCACGGGCAACGAGGACGGCGCGAAGCACTGCGCGATGAACGTGCTCTACAGCCTCCAGCACCTCGGTTACACGATCCCGCCGCAGGCGGACGCGGGCTGGGTCGGCGAGGCGGGCCCCGGGCCGTCGTACCTCGACCCGGGGTCGGGTGGTCCGGAGAACGACTTCACCAACCGGAACGCGACGTTCATGACGTGGAACCAGCTCCACCTGGCCCGGATGCTGAAGGACGCCGGCGGCATCCCGGCGTACGGCAACCAGCGCTCCGAGTGGGACGCCGGGTGCCGCTTCGACTTCGAGAACCCGGAGCACCGCTGAGGGTTCGGGTGGCGGCTCCGAGGGTCGGTTCCGGGTGGACGCGGGGACGGGGACGGGGAAGGGGGCGACTCCGACGATCGGCGTTCGACCGTGAGAAGACGGGCGATGCCGACCAGGGCCCGCCGCCGGAGTGCCGGCGGCGGGCCCTGATCCGCGGTCTGTCAGGCGGATTCGAGCGGCGGCGGCCAGCTCGCGGGGATGTCGGCCAGGCGCGGTGCGTAGAGGCGCAGGGTGACGGAGAAGTTGCCGCTGGTGGGGATGGGGAGCCAGTTGGCGGTCTGCAGGTCGGTGTCGGTGGGGGGTTCGGCCTGGATGTACAGGGTGGTCGCGTCGGTGGCCGGGTCCGTGGCGGGGGTGAGGTAGTGGCCGATGGCGTAGATGTCGGCGGGGTTGGCGACCAGGAAGCTGGCGGAGTCGTAGGCGGTCAGCGACCAGAACGCGTTGACGGGCGGCAGCTGGCCGGCGGGGAAGGTGAGGGTGTAGCGCAGCGGTTGTCCGGTGCTGTCGGTCGCGGTCGCGGTGATGCTGGGGTAGAGGGCGTTCTCGGGGAGGTTGGCACCGAGGCCGATCGCGGTGATGTAGGCGCGCTGGAGGTAGTGCGTGCCGTAGTAGCCGATGTCGGTCCTGGTGAAGGTCCAGCCGTTGACCGGCTCGGACGCCTGGTGGTTCCTGATGGCGTCGAGGCCCCGGAGCCTGGCCGCCTCCAACTGCTCGGCGGAGGGGAGCTTGTCGGCGTCGTACGGGTGGAGGCCCAGCTCGGCGAGGAGGGCGGACATCGCGCGGTCCGGAGGGTTGAGCGGCGTGTGGGGGAGCAGGGCGGCGAGTTCGGTGAAGAACTCGGGGCCGGGCATGTCGTTGACCAGCTCGGAGGGCGGCGTGTCGGGGATGTCGGGGTCGTAGACGCCGTCCGGGGGGAGGTAGCTGCCGTTGTCGGGCCAGGCGCTGATCGGCAGCAGCCGCATCAGATTCTGGTAGCCGGTGACGGTCTGGATCTCCTCTTCGCTGGTGTTGTGGATCTCCGTGCGGCCGATCAGCCAGATCGAGTCGGTGGGCATCTCCAGCCGGTGGACGCCGGCGGGCAGTTCGCCCTCCCAGCCGGGGCCGGTCAGCGCGTAGGAGTAGACCTCGGCGCCGGTGGCCGGGTCGGTGGCCGGGGTGGTGAGCGGTTCGAGGCTGGTGGGGTTGCCGACGACGTTGGTCCACATGTCCAGGATTTCCATGAGCCAGTAGCGGCCCTGGTCCATCACCGGCACTTCGAGCACCATCGGCCCGGCCGCGAGGTCGATCCAGCCCTGGGTGTAGAGCGTGTCCACGTTGGGTCGGACGACGTCCTTCATCGCCGGGGTGGGCGGTGCGTTGTAGTGGAGGAGCTGGTTCGTCGGTGCCTGCGTGGTGCCCACCTTGACGGTGTTCGTCTGCAGTCGGCGGGTGGCCTCCATGGTGACCAGCGGGTACCCGAAGACGTACGCCTCCGTCGCCTTGCCCGGGTCCTTCGCGGCGTGTTCGGGCGTCGTTGCCGTCATGCCATCGTCCCTTCGGCGGGGTTGGGGGAGCAGACGTTACCGTCTGTTTCCGGGGCGTCACAGATCCGGTTCAAGTCAAACGTGGAGGTGTTTTGCAATTGGAGTAGTCCACTCCCGGTGCTGATCAAGGAAGTTGACGATCCGTCAGGACGTATGTGGAGTGCTGATGATGAACGTGACGGGGCCCGCCTGCCGGGAGGGGGCGGGCGGGGTGCAAGCGTCGTGATCAGTCGGCGAGTTGGGAGCGGAAGACGGCGCTGTTGAAGTACGCCGTGGCCGTCCGGATCAATCCCGTCTCCTCGTCGAGCTCGTAGATGTTGATGCCGGACCAGTTGACGGGTCGGCCGTTCAGCGCCACGGCCGCGCCCCGCCAGGAGACGGCGACGTGACGGCCGACGGTGTGCGCCTCGACGGGAGTGAGGCCCAGGAAGGGCTGGAAGTTCGGCAGCACCGAGGCGATGAACTCGCGGATCGCGGCGCGGCCGGTGATCGGGGGCGTGCCGATGGGGTCGTGGAAGACCCCGGCTTCGGCGAAGGCGGCGGCCCAGGTGTCGGCGTCGCCCTCCTGGGAGGCGCGGAAGAACTGCAGGACGGCGGCGGGCATGGCGGGGAAGGTCATCGGAGGTGCTCCTCACTGGGGTGCGGGCAGGGGTGTACGAACGAGGTGGACGGCGAGCGCGCAGGCGGCGGCGAGGGCGACGAGGGCGCACACGCCGGGCCAGCCGAACTGTGCGTAGGCGCGTACGCCGAGCCATGAGCCGGCGCTGCCGCCGAGGAACGAGCAGGTCATGTAGGCGGTGTTGAGCCGGCTGCGGGCCTCCGGCCGGAGCGCGAAGATGCGGGCCTGGTTGGCGACTTGGCTGCACTGGACGGCCACGTCCAGCAGGAGCAGGCCCACCGCGAGGGCCGCCAGGCCGAGCATGCCGCCTGCTGCCCCGGCGGCGAGGACGGCCGAGGCGCCCAGGACGGCCGCCAGGCACCAGGTGTTGACCCGGTCCGGGCCGTCCCGGTCGACGCGGCGGCCCGCGGCGGGGGCGCCGAGCATGCTGGCGGCGCCGATCAGGGCGAGGACGCCGACCGCCTGGGCGTCCATCCGGTAGTGCGGGCCGGTGAGCAGGAGGGCGATCGCCGTCCAGGTGGCGCTGAATCCGGCGAAGAGGGTGGCCTGGTAGAAGGCGGAGCGGCGCAGGGCCGGCTCGGTGTGCAGGAGGCGCAGGGTGTCGGCGAGCAGGGAACGGTAGCGGGCGCGGGTGACGGTCGGGACGGCGGGCAGGGTCAGGCCGAGGACGAGGGCGAGCAGGCCGGTGAGTACGGCGGCGACCAGGTAGGGGGCGCGCCAGCCGAGGTGTTCGCCGAGGACGCCGCCGAAGGTGCGGGCCAGCAGGATGCCGCCGATCAGGCCGCCCTGGAGGGTGCCGATGACGGAGCCGCGCCGCTCGGGGGCGACCAGGCCCGCGGCCAGGGGTAGCAGCAGTTGGGGCACGACGGTGGCCACGCCCACCACGGCGCCGGCGGCGACGAGGGCGGGCACGGTCGGGGCGAGCCCGGCGGCCAGCAGTGCGGCGCCCGTCGTGGCGAGCAGGGTGGTGATCAGCGGGCGGCGGGGCAGTCGGTCGCCGAGCGGGACGAGCAGGAAGATCCCTGCTGCGTAACCGAGTTGGGTGAGGGTGGCGACACCGGCGGCGGCTCCCGGGGTGATCGCGAAAGCGTGGGCGATGAGCGGGCTGAGGGCCTGGGGGAAGTAGACGTTGGCCACGCTGACGCCGCAGGCCAGGGCCATCAGCAGCGGCAGCTTTCCGGCAACGGGGGTGGAATCGGGTCGGGACATCGAACGCTCCAACCGAACGAACTAGATGGTTCGGAATGACGGGACAGAGACTGGCAGACCGTTGCCCGTCCGTCAAACGAACTGGTTCGTTACCATGGCCCCATGGCGTACGACTCCACAGCGACCAAAGAGCGCATCCTCACCGCGGCGGCCTCCGAGTTCGCCGCCCACGGCGTCGCCGGTGCCCGGGTGGACCGCATCGCCGCCGCCGCCCAGGCCAACAAGCGGGCGATCTACGACTACTTCGGAGACAAGGGCGGCCTCTTCTCCGCCGTCCTCGAACGCCTCATGACCGACCTCGCCGACGCCGTCCCTCCCGGTGACGACGACCTGTCCGCCTATGCCGAGCGCCTGTTCGACTACCACCGTGCCCACCCCGAGGCCCTGCGGCTGCTCCTGTGGGAGGCCCTCGAACTCGGCGACCAGCCCGTTCCCGGCGAGGAGGCCCGCGCGCGCCACTACGAGGACAAGCTCCGGACGGTGCAGGCCGGTGGCGGCGACGAGGACGCGCGCGCCCGGCTGTTCCTCACCCTCGGCCTGGTCGGCTGGAGCCTCGCCATGCCCCAGGTGCGCCGCATGATCCTCGGCCCGGACGAGGACCTCGACCGCCTGCGCACCGACATCTCCCGGGCCGTCCGCGCACTCCCCGGGCAGCCCGCCGGCTGAGTCCCTCCGAGTCGGTGCGGAGATCGGTGCGGAGATCCGGTGCGGAGATCCGGAGCAGGGATCCGGTGCGGAGATCCGGCGTTACTCCGGGGACGGCTCGACGAAGCCGGACTCGTACGCGGCGATCACCGCCTGGGTGCGGTCCCGCGCGCCGAGTTTCGCCAGCACGCTGCTCACGTGGGTCTTCACCGTCTGCACGCCGAGGAACAGTCGCTCGGCGATCTCGGCGTTGGTCAGGCCGCCGGCGACCAGGCGCAGCACCTCGGCCTCGCGCTCCGTCAGTGCCGCCCGGGCCATGGCGTCGCGGGCGGCCGGGTTGCCCCGTCCGGCGGCGAGGCGGCGGAGCGCGGCCGGGAAGAGCAGCGTCTCGCCGGCCGCGACGAGCCGGACCGCGTGGGCGAGTTCGGCCGGGCGGGCGCGCTTCAGCAGGAAGCCGTCTGCGCCCGCGCGCAGCGCCTGGTAGACGTAGTCGTCGTTCTCGAAGGTGGTGACGACCAGGACCTTGGGGCACTGCTCGCCGGGCGGGCCGGGCCGGACGAGTTCGCGGGTCGCCGCCAGCCCGTCCAGGACCGGCATCCGGACGTCCATCAGCACGACGTGCGGGCGCAGCGCACGGGCCAGGGCGATGGCCTCGGCGCCGTCCGCGGCCTCGCCGACGACCCGCAGGTCGCCCTGTGCCTCCAGGACGGCCCGCAGTCCGGCGCGGACCAGTTCCTCGTCGTCGGCGAGCAGAATGTCGATCATCACGCGCCCAAGCGTAGGGGCATCCGCACGGCCAGCACCCACGTGCCGGACTCGGGGCCGGCCGTGGCCTCGCCGCCGAGCAGCGCGGCGCGCTCGCGGATGCCGCGAAGTCCCTTGCCGCCCTTGCGCCGCGCCGTGCCGCCGGGGCGGGGCGAGGTGCCGGCGGCCGGGGTGGGGTTGGTGCAGCGGAGCTCCAACTGCCCTTCCCGGACGGCGATCCGGACGCTGATCGGCTCGCCGGGCGCGTACTTGAGCGCGTTGGTGACGCCCTCCTGGACGATCCGGTAGGACTCCCGGGAGAGCACGCCGGGCAGTCTGCCGGCCGGCACGTCGATCGACGCCCGGACGGGGCTGCCGGCCCCGCGCACGGTGTCGAGGAAGGCGGGCAGTTGCTCGATGCCGGGGCGCTCGGTGGCCGCGCCGTCGTTCGTCTCGTCGAGCAGGGCGAGGGTGCGTTCGAGGTCGTCCATGGCCTGCCGGCCGGTCTCCTCGATGACTTCGAGCGCCCTGGCGACGAACGCCCCGTCTCCGACCTCGCGCGCCGCGCCGGCCTGAATGACCGTCACCGTCAGCGCGTGGCCGATGGAGTCGTGCAGCTCGCGGGCCAACCGGTTGCGTTCCAGCAGGCGTTCGGCGCGCAGTTCGGCCTCGGCCAGCCGCTCGGCCGGGGACGGGCCCAGCAGCCGTACGGCCATGGCGAGTTGGAGGCGCCCTGCGCAGACCATCAGCCAGCCGTAGCCGAGGATCAGCAGGGGAACCGCCGGCAGGTACCAGAACGGCACGTCCGGGGAGGCGGGTCGGATGCCGGCCAGGTCGCGTGCGGGGCCGGCCAGCAGCCGGTAGCAGGCGGTGAGCGTGAGCACCGACACGCACCCGACCGCCGAACCGAGCGCGACCCGCCCGATCAACCAGGCCGCCGTACGCCGCCGTTCGGCCCAGGTGCGGGCGGGCTCGGCGGCGATGTCCTCCTCCCGGTCGGGCACCAGCAGCAGGCGCGCCTGGATGCCCTCGGCCCGCCGGGCGGCGGGCAGCAGGGCGATCAGCGCGAGCAGCGCGGCGTCCACCGGGATGCTCGCCGCCAGGATCTCGGTGAGGCTCCGGTGGTACGTCCCGGGGTAGATCATCAGCACGACGCCCGCGAAGACCCACCCGATCAGCAGGTGCAGCCAACGGGCGTACGTGGCACCGGCCAGCAGTGGCGCGAGGATTCGGGGCATCCGGCCATCCTGCCAGGTCGGCGGCGGTCCGGTCGTCCCCCTGCGGCCGCCGGTCGGCTCCCTCCCGGGAGGGAGGCCGGCCCCCTCCGCGGCGGGATCCGCGGGAGCGGCCCGCTCCGGTCGAATGGGGTGGTCGGCGGGGGAGACCCGTCGCCGGCGCGGTCGGTGGGGGAGACCCGTCGCCGGCGCGGTCGGTGGAGGACACCTGTCGCCACCGGAGGAGGACGGACGAGTGGAGGGCGGTACGGCCGTGATCGAGATCCAGGGCCTCACCAAGGAGTACGGCGGGATGCGGGTGGTCGACGACCTCTCCTTCGAGGTCCGGCCCGGGGTGGTGACCGGTTTCCTCGGCCCGAACGGCGCGGGCAAGAGCACCACCATGCGCCTGCTCCTCGGGCTGGACCGGCCCACCGCCGGACGCGCCCTGGTCGACGGCCGCCCGTACGTCGAACTGGCCGAGCCGCTGCGGCGGGTCGGCGCGCTGCTGGACGCCCAGGCCCTGCACGGCGGCCGGACCGCCCGCGGCCACCTGCGCTGGCTCGCCGCGAGCAACGGCCTCCCGGAGCGCCGGGTGGACGAGGTGCTCGCGCAGGTCGGCCTGGCCGACGCGGCCGGCCGGCGGATCCGCGGCTTCTCGCTCGGCATGCGCCAGCGCCTCGGCGTCGCCGCCGCACTGCTCGGCGACCCGCCGACGCTGCTGCTCGACGAGCCGGTGAACGGCCTCGACCCCGAGGGCATCCGCTGGATCCGCGCCCTGCTGCGCGACCTGGCCGCCGAGGGGCGGGCGGTGCTGGTCTCCTCCCATCTGATGACCGAAATGGCCCTCACCGCCGACCACTTGGTGGTCATCGGGCGCGGCCGGCTGCTCGCGGACTCCGCGACCACCGACTTCATCGAACGCCACGGCCGCACCCGGATCCGGGTGCGCGCGGTGGACCCGACGAAGCTGGCCGCCCTGCTCGGCGGCGACGACGCCCCGCGCGCACTGGGCGAACCGGGCGAACTGGGCGAACTGGGTGCACTGGGTGCACTGGGCGACGGAGCCGGCGGACCGGTCACCGCGGAACCGGTGGCGGACGGCGCCTGGGAGGTGACCGGCGCCGCAGCGGAGCGGATCGCCGCGCTCGCGGCCGCGCACGGCGTGGTGCTGTACGAGATCGCCGTCCAACAGGACTCCCTCGAAGAGGCGTTCATGCGGATGACCGCCGACAGCGTCGAGTACCGGGCGCAGGTGCGGGCGTGAACGCACCTCACGACGTCACCGCCGGTCCGGCCGCCTTGCGCGGTTTCGCCCGCGCCCTGCGCGCCGAGCGGATCAAGCTGACCACCCTGCGCCCGCTCTGGCTCCCGCCGGTGCTGGCCCTGCTGCTGACCGCCGGCGTCACCGGCGCGGTCGGCGCCGTCCTCGGCGGCGCCGAGCACAGCCTCGTGGACGACCCCGGGGTCGGCGTCTTCTACGGCCTCAACTTCGGCCAGGCCGCGCTCGCCTGCTTCGGGATCCTGCTGGTCGGCGGGGAGTTCAACACCCGGATGATCGACGTCTCCCGCATCGCCGTCCCCCGGCCCGGGCGGCTGTACGCAGCCAAGCTGGCCCTCGGCGCGCTGATCGCCCTCGGCGTCGGCGCGGCCGGCACGGCGGGCGCCTTCGCCGGGTACGCGGCCACCGTCCCGGGGGACTGGGACGGCGCCCCGTTCGCCCGCAGCGCCACCGCCGGGGTGCTGTACCCCGTGCTGCTGGTGGTGTTCTGCCTCGGGGTGACGACGATGCTGGGCAACCTCACCGCCGCCCTGGGCCTGCTGGTCCCGACCGTCTTCCTGCTCTCGCCGCTGCTCGGCGGCGTTCCCGGGGCGCGGCAGGTGGTGCAGTTCCTGCCGGACCGGGCCGGGCAGTACGCGCTCCGCTACGCCGACGACCCGCAGGTCGCGTACGGGCACTGGACGGGCCTACTGATCACGGCGCTCTGGACGGCCGCGGCGGCGTACGGCGGCCTTCGGGCGATGCGGCGTGCGAGCTGACCTGCCCGCCGCCCCCGTCCGAACCCGCCGCCCCCGTCCGAACCCGTCACCCCGTCCGAACCCGTCCCCCGTCCGAACCCGTCCCCCGTCCGGGCCCGTCCCCCGTCCGGGCCCGTCACCCCGCACCGCCCGCGAACCCAGCGAAGCGAGGACCCGATGACCATGGCATCCGCCCTGCGCGCCGAACGGCTCAAGTTCACCACCCTGCCCTCCCAGTGGACGGCCCCGCTGGTCGCGCTGGTGCTGAGCGTCGGCATCACCGCCGCCGTCGGCGCCGCCGCGGGCCACGGCGGGACGTCCGGCAAGGACCCGGCCGACACCCTCTACTTCGGCCTCAACTTCGGCGACGTGGCCGTCGCCTGCCTCGGGATCCTGCTGATCGGGCAGGAGTTCAACACCGGGATGATCGACGTCTCGCTGACCGCCGTCCCCCGCCGCGAGCGCCTGTACGGCGCCAAGCTCGCGCTGGGCGCCGCCCTGGGGCTGCTCCTCGGGCTGGTCTCGACCACCCTGTCGTTCCTCGCCGTCGCCGTGACCACCGGTCTGGACCTCGACACCCCGGGCCTGACCCGCGGCCTCGTCGCGGGCGTGCTCTACCACCCGCTGATGGTGGTGCTGTGCCTCGGCCTGACCGCCGTGCTGGGCAACTTCACCGCCGCACTCGGTCTGCTCGCCCCCATGGTGTTCCTGGGCACCACCTGGCTGGCCGCGATCCCCGGCGTGCGCGAGGCCGGCCAGTTCCTGCCCGACCGGGCCGGCCGCTACGCCCTGCGCACCCGGGCCGAGGCCGGCATCCACTACGGGCACTGGACCGGTCTGCTGATCATGGCGCTCTGGACGGCCGCGGCGGCGTACGGCGGCCTGCGGAGGATGCGCCGCCACGGGACGGCCTCGTTCCGGTAGGGCCCGGGCGCGCGGCCGGGTCGCCCTCCCGGGGCCCCGGCGTGGCCGGGTCTCGGCGGGTCAGTGGACGGTCCCCAGCGGCGTGCGCAGGTCGGTGGGGCGGGTGGCGGCGGTGAGCAGGGCACGCAGGGCGTCCGCGGCCGTGGCGGCGGGGAGGGAGGGCTGGGCCCGGTCGAGGACCTGGTCGGGCAGGGCGGGCACGTGGACGAAGCCGCCCCGGGTGGTGGGGCGTTCGGTGGCGAGCAGGTGCATCAGGGCGTAGAAGACGTGGTTGCAGACGAAGGTTCCGGCGCTGTGGGAGAGCGAGGACGGCAGGCCGGCCGTCCGGACGGCGGCCACGCACGCCTTGACGGGGAGGGTGGCGAAGTAGGCGGCGGGGCCGCCGGGGACGACGGGCCGGTCGATGGGCTGTCGGCCCGCGTTGTCCGGGATGCGGGCGTCGTCGATGTTGACGGCGATGCGCTCGACGCTGATGTCGGGGCGGCCGGTCGCCTGGCCGAGGCAGACCACCACGTCGGGGTCGCTGCCGTGTACGGCCGTGCGCAGTTCGTCGGCCGCCCGCTCGAAGACGCAGCTCAGCCGGACGGGGGTGACCGTCATCCCCTCGGGCGGGCGGCCGGCGACGAGGCGGGCGACCTCCCAGGACGGGTTGAGGGCGGCGCCGTCGAACGGTTCGAAGCCGGTGAGCAGGACCCGGGTCATGGGCGGGTGGGGCCTTTCTGGCGCGGTGGCGGGGCTGTGGTCGTCGGGGAGCGGGCGGTCAGAAGGCGAACAGCGACATGATCGCCATGTTGCACACCAACAGGGCGCCGGCAGTGGGCAGTTGGGCTTTGATCGGCCCGTACTGGTCCTTGAGTTCGAGCAGGGTGGCCGGGACCAGGTTGAAGTTGGCGGCCATCGGGGTGACGAGGGTGCCGCAGAAGCCGGCCAGCATGCCCACGGCCAGGACGACCGCCGGATCGCCGTGCAGCTGGGTGATCAGGACGGGCCAGCCGATGGCGGCGGTCATGACGGGGAAGGCGGCGAACGCGTTGCCCATGATCACGGTGAACAGGGCCATGCCGAGGCAGTAGAGCGCCACCGCCGCGTACGTGCTGCCGTCGGGCAGGAAGTGGGTGGTGATCCTGCCGACCTGGGTGCCGACCCCGGCGGCCTGGAAGATCGAGCCGAGCACGGCGAGGAGCTGGGGCAGCAGCAGCGCCCAGCCCACGGCCTCCACCAGGGTGCGGCCGGAGTGCAGGGCGACGACGGGGTTGCGCTCGCGGGTGAGGGCGAGGCCGACGGCCAGGGCGACGAGCGTGCCGATGCCGAGCCCGAGCAGCGCCTCGCCGCCGGACTGGAGCAGCGGGCCGCCGCCGAGGTGCACGCCCTTGAGGAGGGTGGCGCAGATCAGCGCGACCAGCGGCAGGGTGAGCGCGGGGATGAACAGCCGGCTGCCGAGACGGGCGGCGGAGGCGGCCCGTTGCTCGGGGGTGGTGGTCCTGGGCGTGCCCAGGCCGGTGAAGCCGAGGCCGCCCAGGCAGATCATGGCCAGGACGGCCGCGCCCAGGGGTGCGGCGGGCGCGCTCTTGTCGGCGACCCGGGTGCCGTAGACGAAGCTCGCGCCGAACAGGCCCCAGAAGGCGGCGCTGCCGAACCGCTTGGGGTTGTCGCGGTCGGCCGCCATCTGCACGGCCATCGCGAGGAAGACGGCGCCGAGGAGCCAGTACAGCCATTCGACCTTGATCACTTGCTGTCCTCCGCGGTGAGGGCGCCGGCGGGGCGGGGGGTGGTGGGGGTGCCGGAAGCGGTGCGCAGGTCCCGGGCGAGGGTGGTGTCCAGCCGCAGCAGGCGCAGGCCGTGGACGAGGGTGGCGCAGACCGCGGTGGGGATGGCCCACAGGGCGAGCTGCACCGGCTCCAGGGCGGTGTGGTAGGTCGCGTTGACGAAGCCGGTGATCAGGAGGATCGAGCCGACCGCGAGGAAGCAGTCCTCGCCGAAGAACAGGCCGACGTTGTCGGCGCTGGCGGCGAAGGAGCGCAGGCGTTCGCGGGCCTTGCCGGTCAGGGCGCCGTGCCGGCGTTCGGCGGCGGCCTCCGCCATCGGCGCGATCATCGGCCGCACCGCCTGGGGGTGTCCGCCGAGCGCGGTGAGCCCGAGGGCGGCGGCGAGCTGGCGGACCACCAGGTAGCAGGCGAGCAGGCGGCCGGCGCTGACCTTCGCGAGCCGGTTCATCAGGGTGCGGGCCTGGTTCTGCAGGCCGTGGCGCTCCAGGAGGCCGATGACCGGGAGGGTGACGGCGAAGACGGTCACCGAACGGCTGGAGGCGAAGCCCGTCCCGAACGCCTCCAGGACCTTCATCGGGCTCATCCCGCCCAGCAGGCCGGTGACGACGCCGGCGGCGCCGACGACGAGGAGCGGATTTCGCCGGGTGGCGAATCCGGCCACCACGATGAGGATGCCGACAAGAACGATCATGTTCCTGGTCGCCTTTCGGAGGGGTCCGCGCCGTGTACGGGGCTCTCGGCGGCACCGCACGACGCAGGAGGCCCGGCCCGGTGGGGCCGCGACCTCGCGGGGGTTGCCGCGAGGCTAGGGGATTGTGGAACAATCCGACAAGAGTCAGGGCAGGATTGCGTTCTGACAGAACGCGAGGCGGCAGGAGGCAGGCTTGACCGGGGTTTTCGACGCACTCGCGGCCGACCGGAGCCGGCTCGAACGCGCCAGCGCCGCCCAGCGGGTGGCCGAGGTGCTGCGCGAGCACATCACCGAGGGCCGGCTCGTCCCCGGGACGCGCCTGTCGGAGGAAGCGCTGGGCGATGCGCTCGCGGTGTCGCGCAACACGCTCCGCGAGGCGTTCCGGCAGCTGGCCGACCAGCGCCTGGTCGTCCACGAGCTCAACCGCGGGGTGTTCGTCCGGGTCCTCGAACCGGCGGACGTCGTCGACATCTACACCCTGCGCCTGGCCCTGGAGATGGCCGGCGTACGCGCGCTGCGCAGCGCGGCACCGGAACGCCTGGCCGCGGTGCGGGCCGCGCTCGTCCGGGCGGAGGCCGCCGAGCAGCTGGGCGACTGGGCCGCGGTCGGCACCGCCGACCTGCACTTCCACCGGGCCGTCGCCGGGCTGGCCGGCAGCGGGCGGATCGACGAGTGCATGGCGCGGCTGATGGCCGAACTGCGCCTGGCCTTCGCCGCCGTCCGCTCCGCCCGCGCGTTCCACGAGCCGTTCCTGCGCCGCAACCAGGCGCTCGCCGGGTTGCTGGAGTCCGGCGAGATCGACGACGCAGAAGTCGAGTTGACCGGGTACCTGGACGACGCGCGGGCCGTGATCGTGCGCGCCATGGCGGAGCGCGGGCAGGCCCCGGGCGCCGGGGACGTCCCCGGCGCCGGGCACTTCCCGGGAGACGCGCCGTGACGGGCGGCCGGGCGGCGCCGCGAGCGGCCGGGGCGCGCGCCGGGGCCCCCGCATGAGAGTGCTGAGAGTCGGCCCGCACGCCCTGCTGGTCGAACTCGCCGACGCCGACCGCACCGCCGCCCTCCACGCCGAACTCCTGCGCAGACGCGCGGCGTTCGCCCTGCCGCCGGTGGACGAGATCGTCCCGGCCGAACGGACCGTGCTGATCGACGGGGTGGCGGACCCGGGCGCCCTGGCCGCCGAACTGGCCACCTGGCGCGTGCCGCCCGCCCCGGAACGGGCCGGCCCGGTGGTGACCGTCCCGGTCCGCTACGACGGCGCGGACCTGGCGGAGGTCGCCGCGCTCTGGGGCGTCGCGCGGGACGCCGTCGCACGCATCCACTCCGCGACCGAATTCCGCGTCGGCTTCAGCGGGTTCGCCCCCGGCTTCGGCTACCTCACCGGCCTCGCCGAGCGGTACCACGTGCCACGGCGGGCGGTGCCCCGCAGCGCCGTCCCGGCCGGCTCGGTGGCGCTGGCCGGCCCGTACACCGGTGTCTACCCGCGCTCGTCCCCGGGCGGCTGGCAGCTGATCGGCCGCACCGGGGCCGCACTGTGGGACGCCGGGCGCGAGCCCGCCGCCCTGTTCGCCCCCGGGGCGCGGGTGCGGTTCGTCATCGAGGACGCATGACCGGGGCAGACGCGAGGGGAACGGACGTGGAGAGAAGACGTGAGGACGTGACCGGGGAGACCGCGACCGGGGAGACCGCGACCGTCACGGTCGTCGGCGCGGGCCTGCTGACGACCGTCCAGGACCTCGGCCGGCCGGGCCACGCCCACCTGGGCGTGCCACGCTCCGGCGCGCTCGACCGGCCGGCCCACCGGCTGGCGAACCGGCTGGTCGGCAACCCCGCCGGGGCGGCCGCCCTGGAGACCACGGTGCTCGGCTGCGCGGTGCGGGTGCACCGGCCGGTGACGGTGGCCGTGACCGGGGCGCCCTGCGCCGTACGGGTCGACGGCCGGCCCGCCGCCTGGGGTGCCCCGGTCCGGCTGCCCGCCGGGGCGCGGCTCGACGTCGGCCCCGCGACCCGGGGGGTCCGCAGCTACCTCGCCTTCGCGGGCGGGATCGCCACCGCCCCGGTCCTCGGCAGCCGTTCGACCGACCTGCTCTCCGGCCTGGGCCCCGCGCCGCTGTCCGCCGGGGACGACCTGCCGCTCGGTGCCCCGGTCGGCCAGCCGGCCGGGGCGGACGTGCTGCCCTGGGCGGCCCCGCCCGCCGGGCTGGTCCTGCCGCTCCTGCTCGGCCCGCGCGACGACTGGTTCACCGCCGGGGCCCTCGGCGCCCTCGCGCGCGCCGTCTACCACGTCTCGACGACCAGCAACCGGATCGGCCTGCGCCTGGACGGACCGCCGCTGGCGCGCGCCCGGGAGGGCGAACTGCCCAGTGAGGGCATGGTCCTGGGCGCGGTCCAGGTGCCGCCGGACGGCCGCCCGGTGGTGTTCCTCGCGGACCACCCGACCACCGGCGGCTACCCCGTCGTCGGCGTGGTCCCCGCCGCGGCCCTCCCGGCGGCCGCCCAGGCCGCCCCCGGGATCCCGGTCCGCTTCGCCCCCGCCCGACTGCGCTGACGGCCCCACCTGGGAGGCCGCCGCCCAGCCCGGCCCCCGGCCCGGCCCCCGGCCCGGCCCCCGGCCCTGACGGGCACCGAACTTCCGTGTGTCGCCGAGCAGGTAGGGGCCGGCGCGCGGCACCGCGGGGGCGGTGCCGCGCGCCGGTCGTCGTCACTCCGCCGGGAGCCGGGGCGTGCGGGGCGGCACCGTGCGCCGACTGCCCGTCGCCTCGAAGGCCGCGGCGAGGGTGAGCAGGGCGTTGTCGTCGTAGGCGCGGCCCGCGAAGGTCAGGCCGACCGGCATGCCGGTGTCCGTCATGGTGCCCATGGGGACGGTCACCGTCGGGATGCCGAGGTGACGGGGCACCAGATTGCCGTTGGCGACCCAGACGCCGTTGCGCCAGCCGAGGTCGGCGGAGGCCTCGTTGACGTCCATGTCGGCCGGGGCGACGTCGGCGGCCGTGGGGAAGACCACGGCGTGCAGGCCGAGTTCGTCCATCCAGTCCTCCAGGTCGATCCGGCGGGTCTCCTCCAGCCCGCGCAGTCCCTGTTCCAGGTGCGGCATGTCGGTGAAGGACGCGTACGGGCGCTCGCGCACGAAGCGCGGGTAGTCGCCGATCGAGTCCTCGAACCCGGCGTAGCGGCCGGGGAGTTCACCCTCGTGCGGGGGCCAGATGCGGTCGCCGTCGACCTCGGCCAGGGTGTCGAGCCGCGGGTCGCCGTTGGCCCGCAGGAAGTCGTCCCAGGCCCAGGCGGACAGGTCCTCGATCTCGACGGTGAGGAAGTCCCGGCCGACCAGCCCCCGGGTGAGCAGGGAGGGCGCGCCGGGGCGGTCGGACTCGTAGTTCGTCACGACGGGGAAGTCGACCTCGACCACCTCGGCGCCGGCCGCCTCCAGGTCGCGGCGCGCGGCCTCCCACAGGTCGATCACCGAGGGCCGGGTGTCGATCCGCTCGCCGGTCTGGCCGCCGATGCCGCCCTCGGGGTTGGTGCCGGCGTCGGGGTCGGCGTTGATGTACATCCTGGGGACGCCGACGCGCCGGCCGGCGAGCGCGGCGCGGGCCGCCGCCGGGTCGGCGGGCGCGAGCGCCGGGTAGGAGGCGGGGCGGACCCGGGAGGCGGCGGGCAGCGGCACCCACGGCTGGGCGCGCCACAGGTCGCCGCGGGTGTCCGGGTCGTCGGCCACCACGACGTCGAGCAGTTCGAGCAGGTCGGCCATGGTGCGGGTGTGCGGGACCACGACGTCCATGGTCGGTACGAGCGGCCAGTTGCCGCGTACCGAGATCACGCCGCGGCTGGGCGTGTAGGCGCACAGGGCGTTGTTGGAGGCGGGCGCCCGGCCCGAGGACCAGGTCTCCTCGCCGAGGCCGAACGCGCCGAAGGACGCCGCCGTCGCGGTGCCCGAGCCGTTGGACGAACCGGAGCCGTAGGCGCTGGTGAGCCAGTCGGCGCTGTACGGGCTCTCCGCGCGGCCGTACAGGCCGCGCTGCATGCCGCCGTTCGCCATCGGCGGCATGTTGGTGAGGCCGATGAGGACGGCCCCGCCGGCGCGCAGCCGCTCGATGGCGAAGGCGTCGCGCTGGGCGACGAGGTGCTCGAAGGCCGGCGAACCGGCGGCGGCGGTGAGCCCCTTGGCGAGGTAGCTGTCCTTGGCCGTGTAGGGGATGCCGTCCAGCGGGCCGAGCGTCTCGCCGCGCGCGCGGCGGGCGTCGGAGGCCTCGGCCTCGGCACGGGCGTCCGGGTTCATCACGACCAGCGCGTTGAGCGCGGTGGCGGTGCCGGGCCGGTCGTAGGCGTCGATCCGGGCGAGGTAGGCGTCGAGCAGTTCGACCGCGGTGGTCGCGCCCTGTTCCAGTGCCGCGCGGAGGTCGGCGATTCCGGTCTCCACGACATCGAATCCGCGGGTCATGGGGGTGTCTCCCAGGTGCTCGGCTCGGACGGGCGCAGCCCTTGCTGGAACGTTCCAGCGCGGCGCATCGTAGACACTGCTGGAACGTTCCAGCAAGGGAGAGCGAACCGGCGGGGGAGCGCGTGGCGGGGCTGCGTCTAGACTTCCGGGCTGTGACCAGCCGCTCCGTGACCCTGATCGACGTGGCCCGGGCGGCCGGCGTGTCCAAGAGCACCGCCTCCAACGCGCTCGGCGGATCCGGCCGGGTCTCCGGGGCCACCCGCACGCACGTCCAGGAGGTGGCCCGCCGCCTCGGCTACCGGCCGAACACCGCGGCGCGCAGCCTGCGCCGGGCCGGCACCGGAGCGATCGGACTGCACCTGCCGCGCACCGCGACGCGCCTGGACTACTACATGAACCTGGCGTTCGGCGCGGTCGAGCGGGCCCGGGAGGACGGGCTGGACCTCGTCCTGCTCGCACCCGGCACGGCGGCCGGCGGCGGGCTCGCCGCCCGGGTGGACGGTCTGCTGGTGATCGACCCCGAGGTCGAGGACCCGGAGGTCCCCGACCTGCTGGGCGCGGGCGTCCCGGTGGTCACGGGCGAGCGCTACCTCGGCGGCGGCGCCGCGCCGAGCGGCGCGGTGGTGTGCGACAACGCCGCCTCGCTGGTCGCCCTGCTGGACCACCTCGCGGAGCACGGAGCCCGCCGCCCGGCGCTGCTCGTGCCCGGGCCGGGCTCGGACTGGGCCGCGGCGCTGCGGGCGGCCGCCGGCGACTGGAGCCGGCGCGAGGGGGTCGGGGTGGCCGTGCGGACCGTCCCGTTCGCCGCCACGCCGGCCGAGGCCGAGGCCGCCACCGCCGAACTGATCGGCGGGGCCGTCGCCGCGGACGCGGTGGTGTGCGCCCCGGACGGCGCCGTTCCCGGCGTGCTCGCGGCCGCGGCCCGGGCGGGCCGGCGGGTCGGGGCGGACCTGCTGGTGGCGGCCTGTGTCGACGGAGCCGCGGCGCGCGGCTCGGGCCCCCGGGTCACCGCGGTCGACCTGCGGCCGGCGGAGTACGGGCGCGCGTGCGCGGCCCTGCTCAGCGATCTGCTGGCGGGAACGGCCGAGCCCGGAACCGTGCGGCGGCACGACTGGGCACTGGAGGTCCGGGAGTCCACGGCCGGCCGGGCCTGAGACCGGTCCGGGAGTCCGCGGCCGTCCGGGTCCGAGGCCGGTCCGGGCGGACCGCGACGGCCGTCACCCGGCGCGGGCCGCGGCGAGCGGGGTGAGGGCGGCGTACTCCAGCGGCGCGGAGGGGTCGACGGCGAGGTCCATCGGGGCGGGTGCGGCGCCGGAGCGGACCAGCAGGTCGCCGATGGCGGCGATCATGGCGCCGTTGTCGGTGCACAGCCGCAGCGCGGGAACGCGCAGGGCGATGCCGGCGGCCGCGCAGCGCTGCTCGGTGAGGGCCCGGACGCGGGAGTTGGCGGCGACCCCGCCGACCACGACGAGGGTGTCGATGCCGTGGTCGGTGCAGGCGCGGACGGCCTTGCGGGTGAGCGTGTCGGCGATGGCCTCCTGGAGGGCGGCGGACGCGTCCGGGACATGCGGTTCGGTGCCGGCGGCGCGCTGGGCCTCGACCCAGCGGGCGGCGGCGGTCTTGAGGCCGGAGAAGGAGAACGCGTACGGCGGGTCGTTCGGTCCGCTGAGCGGGCGGGGGAGGCGGACGGCGGCCGGGTCGCCGTCGCGGGCGGCGCGGTCGATCGCGGGGCCGCCGGGGTAGGGCAGGCGCAGGATCCTGGCGACCTTGTCGAAGCACTCGCCGGCGGCGTCGTCCAGCGTGTCGCCGAGGTGGACGATCGGGTCCCGGGCGAGGTCGCGCACCAGCAGCAGGGAGGTGTGGCCGCCGGAGACGATCAGCACCACGCAGGGGTTCGGCAGCGGCCCGCCGTCCAGCGCAGCCGCGGCGACGTGCCCGGCGAGGTGGTGGACCCCGTGGAGCGGGACGCCGAGGGAGAAGGCGTAGCCCTTGGCGGCCGCCACGCCGACCTGCAGGGCCCCGGACAGGCCCGGGCCGGCGGTCACGGCGACGGCGCCGATGTCGGCCAGGGCGAGCCCGGCCCGGTCCAGGGCCTCCCGGACGACGGGAGCCACCGCGTGGACGTGGGCGCGGGCGGCGATCTCGGGGACGACTCCGCCGTAGCGGGCGTGCTCGTCCATGGACGACGCGACGGCGTGCCCCAGCAGCACGCCGTCGCGCACCAGACCGGCCCCGGTCTCGTCGCAGGACGACTCGATCCCCAGCACCACCGGCGATCCGGTCATCGGCCACAGCTCCTTGTTGCTCATCATCTGCAGTTGCATCATATCCGCAACAAGGGGTGCGGCCGGGCGTCCGCGCGACGGCTCCGGTCGGGCCCGGCGCCGGCCTGCGGCCGGGTGTGATCTATCCCACGGTCGCCGGATTCCGCCCCCGGCGGCCCCGCCGCGACCCCGGCGCGGAGCGCGGTGGGAGGGGCGGATGCCCGGTCGGCCTGGGGGATCGTGGGGTCGGGCGGGTGTGCGGCCGGGTGCGCCAAGCTGGCCGGTTCCCGATCCGGCGGCGGACCTGGTTCAACCGCTCCCCCTCGTTCATCCGTTCGTCATGGGACGGTCGGCCACTCGTGAGCCGCCGGATGCGATCTCGGACGAGAGGGGACGGGCGATGGGGCGAGTACTGGCCGAGCTGGTGGGGGACGCGGATGCCTTCGCCGAGGCACTGGAGAACCGCAGGCCACAGGTGTTCCGCACCGCCGGGTGGCCCGCCGGGCTGCCCCGGCCGGGCGAGCTGGACGCCGTCCTGCGCGGCGGACTGCTGCGGGTGCCGTACGTGGAGATGGTGCAGGGCGGCGAGGTGGTGGCGCCCGAGCGCTTCTGCACCGCCCGCACGGTCGCCGGGCGACGCGAGGAGGGCTGGGCCGACCCCGGGCGGATCGCCGCCCTGCTGGCCGAGGGGGCCACCCTGCTGCTGCCGCAACTGGACCAGTGGCACGCCCCGGTACGGGAGTTGGCCACCGACATCGCCCACCATCTGGGCCGCCGCACCGAGGCGTTCTGCTTCGCGACGGGCGCTGGCCGGCGCGGCCTGGACGTGCACCGCGACGACGCGGACGTGCTGGTCGTCCAGCTCGCGGGGGAGAAGGAGTGGACGGTCCACGCGGCGCCCGCGGACGGGCGTTGGCGCCCGGGGCTCGCCCCCGAGCCGGGACCGGTGGCGTTGCACACGGTGCTCGCGCCGGGCGAGGTGCTGTACGTGCCGCGCGGCGCGCCGCACGCGGCGACGGGGCGTCAGGGGCTGTCGGTGCACCTCTCGTTCACCGTCCGGGAGGTCGGCACCGGACGGCTGCACGCGGCGGTCGGCGAGTTCCTGGCCGCGGGCGCCTCACCCGGAGCCGCGGGCGACGCCGCCGGCGGCCCGGGCGGCGGCGACCTGCCCGAACGTCCCGGCACGGCCGCCGACCTGCTGGCCGCGGCCGCCGAGGTGCTGGACCGCAGCCGTGCCCGCCTGGCCGAACTGACCCCGCAGGAACTGCTGCGCCTCGCGCGGGGGCCGCTCCCCGCTCCGGCGCCGGACGGACCGCCGCTTCCGGGGCCGCTGGGCGGCTGAGCAGGGCGAACGCGAACGGGCGCGGCTGCGCCGGACCGTGTGAACGGTCCGGGCAACCGCGCCCGGTCGTACCCGTACTGCCGCTGGATCAGGCGGATCCGCCCGATCGAACCGGTCGTACCGGTCAGATGCAGTACGGGCGGGTGCAGGACCCGTCGCACGAGATGCTGAACGCGGCTTCCTCCTGCTCGCCGGTCTCGGCGGTGACGAGGTCCTGCACGTCGAGGTCGAACAGCTCCTGCATGTCGGTGGCCATGGGGGCCTCCCTTCGTCGGTGCCGCGACTGGCCGCGGCGGACTGCAGCGGACGTTAGGCACTCGGCGCAGAGCCCGACAATGACCGTGCGCCGATGGATGGACGAATTCAGCCAACTGTTGACGACTTTTGATCGATGATGGACACCTTTCGATCATCGGGATAGAACGACCCGACAAAGCCGCGCGGTGCAGCGGCACGAGGCCGCGAGGCGCGAGGCACGGGGGCACGGTGGGGAAGACGACGCACGCGGCACACCAGGACACGCTCTTCACCGCGACCGGCCCCGTCCTGCTGCGCACACCCGCGCTGGCCCGCCCGCACCGCCACGCGGCCGGGCCGGAGGCCGCCGGGCCCGACACTGCCGGGCCCGAGGCCGCCGGGCTCGTGGCGTACCTCGCCGAGGCCGCCGCCGATCCGGTCCTGTGCGAGGCCATCGAGGTCTCCAGCCCCTCCCTGGCGGACCTGTTGGAGCAGACCGGCTCCATCCCGTCCGCCCCGCGCCCGTCCGCCCCGCGCCCCGCCGCCCTGCGGCGCGCGGCCGAGGCGATCGGCCGCTACCGGCTGCGGATGGCCACCCGCCCCACCCCCTTCGGCCTGATGGCCGCCGTCGCACCGGCCCGCTTCGGCAGCCGGGCCGAGGTCCGCTGGGACGGCGCCGAACGCCGCGCGTTCCGCCCCGACCTCGGCTGGCTCCTCCCGCTCCTGGACCGGCTGCGCACCGAGCCGCAGGTGCTGGCGACCCTGCGGCTGGCCGTCGACCAGCAGGCCGCCCTGCGCGGCGACCGGCTCGTCCTGCCCTACCTGCCCGAGCGGAGCACCACCCCGGCGGGCACCGGGGCCGCCGGCGCCAAGGACCCGGGCGCGCAGCCCGTCAGCGAGCGCACCGTCCGCGCCACCGCCGTCGTCCGCGCCGCCCTCCGGCACGCCGCCCGCCCGGTGCGCCACGCCGACCTGCTCGCCGCGCTGGCCGCCGACTTCCCCGCCGCCCCGGCCGAGGCGATCGCCGCGCTCGTGCGCACCCTGGTCGCCCAGGGCTTCCTGCTCACCGACCTGACACCCCCGCCGGACAGCACCGACCTGCTCGGCCACGTCCTCGACCGGCTGCCGGACGGCCACCCCGTACGCGCCGAACTCGCCACCGTACGCGCCCTGTTGGGCCAGGCATCCGCCCTGCCGCGCGGGCAGGCCGCCGCCGTGCTGCGCGAGGCACGCCGACGGATGACCCGCCTCGTGCCCGCCGACCGCGCGCTGCACGCGGACCTCGCGCTGGACGCCGACGTGGTCCTGCCCGAGCAGGTCCGCACCGAACTGGAGCACACCGCCACCGTCCTGTGGCGGCTCTCCCCGCCGACCACCGCCCCCGAGCACCTGCGCAGTTACCATGCGGAGTTCGTCGAGCGGTACGGCACCGACAGCCCCGTCCCGCTCGCCGAACTGCTCGACCCCGACACCGGCCTCGGCCCGCCCGCCGGCTACCGGCGCCCCGCCGGTGCCCGCGGCGCGGCCAACCCGCAGTCCACCCGCCCCCGCACCGACGCCGACGCGGCCCGCGACCGGGTGCTGGCCGAACTCGCCGCCGGCGCCCTGGCCGACCGCGAACCCGGCGCCCCGCTGCCCGAGGTCGTCCTCGACGACGACCTGCTCGCCCGGCTGCTGCCGTCGCGGGAGGAACCGGGCGGCGCCGCCGACACCCCGCCCGCCTCCCTGGAGCTGTACGCCGAACTCGCCGCCGACTCCCTCGACGCCCTGGACGCCGGACAGTTCCGCCTCGTACTCTCCGCGACCGCCGGCAGCGACCGCGCCGGCGCCACCTTCGGCCGCTTCGCCGCCCACCTCGCCGGTGCCGGCGCGGACGGCGGCGCGCTGCTCGCCGCCGCCGCGGGCAGCACCCCGGGCGCCGCGGCCCCTGACGCCGGTGAAGTCCTCGACGCCCACCTGGAGTTCACCCCCTACCGCCCCCGCCACGCCAACATCGCCCTCACCCCCCGCTGGCTCGGCCACCGCGTCGCCGTCAGCGCCTTCCCCGACCCCGGCGGGCCCACCGCTCTCCCGCTGGACGACCTCGTCGTCCTCGCCGACGCCGAACGCCTCACCGTCCACTCGCGCAGCCTCGGCCGCGAGATCCGCGCCACCGCCCACCACGCGCTCAACCTGCGCACCGGCGCCCCCAACGCCGCCCGCTTCCTCCAGGAGGTCGCCCTCACCGGCCAACGCCCCTGGCAGCCCTGGGACTGGGGCGCCGCCGGCAGCGCCCCCGCCCTGCCCCGCGTCCGACGCGGCCGGGTCGTCCTCGCCCCCGCCAGCTGGCGCCTCACCGCCCCCGTCCCCTCCGCCGACGCCCCGTACGAGCAGTGGGCCGACGGCCTCGGCCGGTGGCGCCGCCGCTGGGGCGTGCCGGCCGCCGTGCGCCTGCTCAGCGGCGACCAGCGGATCAGCCTCGACCTCGACAACCCCTGGCACCGCCGCCTCCTGCACAGCCAGTCCCGCTCCGACCGGCCCACCGTGCTCCAGGAGGACCTCGGCGGCGGCGGTGAGGCCGGAGGCGGGGACGGCGACGGCGGCTGGCTGCGCGGCCCCGGCGGCGCCCGCACCGCCGAACTCGTCGTCCCGCTGCGCCGCACCGCCCGTCCGGCCGACCCGGTTGCCCCCGAGGTGCGCCGGCCACTGCCCGCCCCGCGCCCCCGAACGCCCGAACTCCCCGGCGGACCTTGGCTGTTCGCCCGCCTCGCGGCCACCGAGGCCCGCCACGACGAGATCCTCGCCGACCACCTGCCCCGGCTGCTCGCCGACCTGCCCGGCGACGTGGACCGCTGGTTCTTCATCCGCTACCGCGACCCCGCCCCCCACCTGCGGCTGCGCTTCCACGGCACCCCGTGCGCCCTCGCCGCGGACCTGCTGCCCGCCCTCCACGACTGGGCCCACGACCTGCGCCGCGCCGGCCTCGCCGCCGACCTGCGCCTGGACAGCTACACCCCCGAGACCGACCGCTACGGCGGTCCCGCCGCCCTCGCGCACGCCGAACGCGTCTTCCACGCCGACAGCTCGGTGGCCCTCGCCGCCCTGCGGCTGGCCCGCGCCGCCCGCACCACCCCCGGCGAACTGCTCGCCGCCGTCAACCTCACCGCCACCGCCCGGGCCTTCCTCGCGGCCCGCCCCACCCCGCTGCCGGTCGGCAGCTGGATCGCCGCCACCTACCCCAAATCCGAACAGCACCACCAGGCCTTCCGGGCCCACCGCACCGCGGCCCTGCGTGCCATCGGCCCGGACGGCCCCAGCGCCCCGGCGGGCGGTCTGCTGCCCGCCGACCCCGCCCTCACCGCCGCCTGGCACCAGCGCGCGAGCCGGCTCGCCGACTACGCCGCGCTGCTCGCCCCCGCCGTGGCCGGCCCGGCCCTCGCCTCCCTCCTCCACATGGGCCACAACCGCCTGATCGGCATCGACCGCGAAGCCGAACGCCGCGCCTACGCCCTCGCCCGCGGCAGCCTCGAAGCCCACCGAAGCCGTCCCCCCGCCGCCCGCTGAGCCGCCCGATGGCCCCCACTGAAGCGGGCGGTCACCGGCCGCCGTACCCGACCCACCACCCCGAGCGAGGTCCGTTGACTCCCACCGAAGCCGTCCAGGCGGTCACCGCCCAACTCGCCCGCCCCGCCGGGCCGGAGGCCGTCCCGACTCCGGGGCTCGGGGCCGGTCTCAGTGGTGCGGCGCTCGCCCTCGCGGTGCTGGCCGGGCCGGACGCGGGGCTGCGCCGGGCCGCGCACGGGCTGCTCGCGCACGCGGTGCGGGCGCCCGGGGCGATGCGCGGGGGCGGCCTCTTCTCCGGTGCGGCCGCCGTGGCCTTCGCCGCCCGCACCATGGCGCGGGGCCCCGGCGAGTACCGGGGGCTCATGGACGCGCTCGCGCCCCGGGTCGGTGAGTCCGCCGCCGGGCGGGTGGCCGCGCTGCGGGCCGATCTGGCGGCGGGGGCGGGGCTGCGGGCGCACACCTTCGACGCGGTCTCGGGGGCGGCGGGTCTGGGCCGGCTGCTGCTGGCCCTGGAGCCGGACGGGCCCGCGCTGGCCGGAGTGCTGGCGGCCCTGGTGGAGCTGGCCGGGCCGGCCGGCGGGGCGCTGCCGCGCTGGTGGACGGCGGGCGGGCCGGGGCTGCCGGGAGCGGACGCCGACCACCCCCGCGGCCACGTCAACCTCGGTCTGGCGCACGGCGTTCCGGGCCCGCTCGCGCTGCTGGCGCTGGCCCGGCTGCGGGGCGTGCGGGTGCCCGGGCAGGACGAGGCGATCGAGGCGCTGGCGTGCTGGCTCGCCGCCCACCGGCTGCCCGCCGGCGGCTGGTCGATGACGCTGAAGGTGGAGGACGTGGAGGAGGGCCGACCACCCGCGGACGCGCCGACCCGGGCGGCCTGGTGCTACGGCACCCCGGGTGCGGCGCGGGCGCTGTTCCTCGCCGGCACGGCGCTGGGCCGCGCCGACTGGCGGGCCTCGGCCGTCGGCGCGCTCGTCGCCGCCCTGGCCGAGCCGGCGACCTGGCACCTGGCCGGCGCCGGGCTCTGCCACGGCACCGGCGGTCTGCTGCGGATCGTCCAGCGGATGGCCGGGGACTCCGGCTCCGCCGACCTGGCCGGCCACCTGCCCGCCCTCGCCGCGGCCGCCGCCCGCGACCTCGCCGCCGCCCTCGCGGCCGGGGAGCCCGCCACTCTGCTGGAGGGCACCGCCGGCGCGGCCCTGGCCCTGCACGCCCACACCGATCCCGGCGCAGCCGACGCGGACTGGGACGCGTTCCTGCTCCTGGGCTGAGCCCGCCGGTTCGCCGGGGCCCGGTGGCGGGGCCGGCACGCCTGCCTGCCTTCGGACGAGACGGTGTCGCACGTTCGGTCCAAAAGCGCGTGCCCGTGAGGGGGCGGCGGAGGGCCGGACGGAGGCTGGGGCGCCAGGTGGGGGATCGCCAACCGAGACGGAGAAGCCGTGACCGAGCCGGACTACTACCAGTTCCACTCCACCCATGGGAGCCACACCCCGCTGCACGTCGTCTGGATGCCGATGGGCCCGGGTGGCCTGAGCTCGTTCGAGTACGCCGACTCGACGAGGTCCCTGGTGTTCCGGGGCTCGGAGGTGACGGTGGACAAGACTCCGCTCGGACAGGTGGTGAGCGTGACGATCGAGATCTCGATCGACCGCGGGTCGACCTCGTTCTCCGTGCTGGTGCCCTCGGTCAACCTGGGCGGGCCGAGCGCGACGGTGAGCACCATCGGCATCACCACCGTGCACCGGATCGGGATCGGGCCGATGGCCGGGCAGCTCGACGTCTACTCCGTGACCCCGCTCATCGGCACGGCCGAGACCCGGATCATCCCGCTTGAGGAGAAGACCGGCGCCGCCACGGCGTGAACGCGCCCGCCGGGACACCACGGCCCCCACCGCCTTCGGATGGCGGTGGGGGCCGTGTCCTGATCTCGACGGCGGGGTTCCGGTCAGGATGCCGCGGTCCGTGGCGGGGGCGGTGCCGAGAGGGCCCTGACATCACATCAAGTTACTTTCAGGTAATATCGCCGGTCGTCCGGTGACCACCCCCGGCCCGCTCGAAGGACTTGTCCGCCGCCCGATCGCCAGTTCCACCGTTCCGGCCGCCGTCCCGTCGGAATGCGACGGGCCGGAGTCGAACCGTGGAGATTGAGTGATGATCCGGTGGTCTGAGGGCCGATCCGCCAGGGTGGTGGCCGCAGACAGCAACAGGACGCCCGGTTCCGACGACCAGAAAACGGTCAACGCCGGGCCGAAGAAGGGGAGTTACCGATGACCCGGGCTGACAGTCCGAGGCCGGAGGCCGATCCGCACGCCATCGGCAGGCGCCGCTTCCTCGGGTACGTGCTCGCGGCTCCGACCCTCGTCGCCGCCGCCGAACTCGGCCTGGCGCCCGAGGCGCAGGCGCAGCTCCCGTCGCCCGACATCACGCGGCTGCTCGACCTCAACGACGTGATGACCGCGGCCGCCCTGCCGACCGCGAACCTCATCACGGTCGAGGTGAACAAGGACGGCACCGTCTCCTTCGCGCTGCCCCGGGCCGAGGTCGGGCAGGGCATCACCACGTCCTCGGCGATGCTGATCGCCGAGGAACTGGACGTCCCGGTGGAGAAGGTGCGGGTCACCCTGGCCGACGCCCGGCCGGAACTGCTCTTCAATCAGCTCACCGGCGGGTCGAACACCACCATCGCGACCTTCGTGCCGATCCGGGTCGCCGCGGCCGTCGCCCGGGGCCGGCTGCTGGCGGCGGCCGCGATCGAGCTCGGCGCGGTGGTCGGGGACCTCACCCTGCGGGCCGGGGTCGTCACCGACGCGGCGGGCCGCGGCATCGGCATCGGCGATCTCGCCGAGAAGGCCGCCGGCGTCCGGACCGAGCCGGTGTCCGTTGTGCTCAAGCCGCGCGAGCGCTTCACCGTCATCGGCACGCCGCACAACCGCGTCGACGCGCTCGCCGCGGTGACCGGGCGCAAGAAGTTCGCGATGGACCTCCAGATCCCGGACGCCAAGCCGACCATGGTCTGCCGCCCGCCGACGATCAACGGTACGGTCCGGTCGGTGGCCAACGCCGACCAGGTCCGCGCCATGCCGGGCGTCACCGACGTCACGGTGATCTCCACCGGCGTCGCGGTCCGCGCGGAGACCTTCGGCCAGTGCATCGACGCCGTCCGCGCCCTCCAGGTGACCTGGGCGGACGGGACGGCGGCCGGCAAGTCCGACGACACCGTGCTGGCCGAACTGCGCGCCGCCGAGGCGCCGTTCGTGCTCCCGGCGCTGACCCCCACGGTCGAGGGCACGTTCACCTTCCACTTCCGCAGCAACAGCGCGCTGGAGACCAACTGCGCGATAGCCGACGTGCGGCCCGGCCGCGCCGAGATCTGGTCGGCCCTGAAGTCGCCGATCGTGGCCAAGGAGGCCATCGCCGCCAAGCTCGGCCTGCCGCCCTCCGCCGTCACCGTGCACGTCACCGAGAGCGGCGGCTCCTTCGGGCGCCGGCTCTTCCACGACGCCGCGTCGGAGGCCGCCGAGATCTCCCAGCGGATCGGCAAGCCCGTCAAGCTCATGTGGCACCGCGCGGACGACTCCCGGCAGGGGCGCGCCCACCCCATGGCCACCTCCCGGGTGCGCGCCTCCTACCTCGGCACCGAGGTGCTCGGCTACGCGCAGCACCACACCAGCGTCTCGACCGACCTCAGCATGGGGCTCGGCGAGATCTTCACCGCCATGGCGGCGAAGCTGCCGGTGGGCGACATCGGCTTCTCCGAGACCTTCTTCCAGCTCTCCCAGTCGATGCCCTACCGCTTCGGCGTCAGCAGCCGGCTGCTGACCGAGACCGACAAGGGCTTCAACACCGGCAGCATGCGCAACGTCTACTCCCCGGACGTCACCACCGCCCGGGAGCTGGTCGTCGACCAGCTCGCCGCCCGGATGGGCAAGGACCCGTACCGGTTCCGGAGCGAGTTCCTCGCCGACGACCGCGCCCGGGCGGCGCTCGACAAGGTCGCCGAGGTCGGCGGCTGGGGCCGGACGATGCCGGCGGGCACGGCCCAGGGGATCGCCTTCCACTCCGAGTACCACGCCGTCAGCGCGGTGCTGGTGGAGATCGATTGCCGGCCCGAGACCGTCGACCGGCCCGTCCGCAACGGCGTGGCCGGACCGCGCGTCACCAAGGCCGTCCTCGCCGTGGACGTCGGCCTCGCCGTCAACCCGCGCGGCCTGGAGGCCCAGATGATGGGCTGCGTCATGGACGGCATCGCCCAGACCCTGACCTCCAGCCTGCACCTGCGCGACGGGTACTTCCTGGAGGCGAGCTGGGACAACTACTTCTACACCCGGCAGTGGAACACGCCCCCGGAGCTGCAGGTCATCGTCCTGCCGACCACCACCGGCGAGCCCGGCGGGGCCGGGGAGCTCGGCGTCGCCGCGTCGATGGCCGCGGTCGCCTGCGCGTACGGCCGGGCGACGGGCACCATGCCGACCAGCTTCCCGATCAACCACGGCACCCTCTCCTTCGAGCCGAAGCCGACCGTCCCGCCCGTCCCGCCGTCGCCCACCGACGGCCTGAACCTCGCCCGCTGAGGGCCGCTAGGAGATCCCCGTGCCGAAGCACACGTTCCGCCTCAACGGCGAGCAGGTCACCGTCGACGTCGCCGACGACGTGCGACTGCTGTGGGTGCTGCGCGACGTCCTGGGCGTCACCGGACCGAAGTACGGCTGCGGCATCAACGTCTGCAAGGCGTGCACCAGCCACGTCAACGGCAAGGCCGCCAACCCCTGCGCGATCCCGGTCAAGGACCTGGGCCCGACCGACGAGGTCACCACCATCGAAGGGCTGCCGGCCACCGTCGGCAAGGACCTCCACCCGATGCAGCAGGCCTGGCTGGACCACGACGTGGCGCAGTGCGGCTACTGCCAGCCCGGCCAGATCATGGCCGCCGTCGCGCTGGTGCGCCGGGTCGCCGAGGAGGGCCGCGCGATCACCGACGCCGACCTCGACGGCATCCGCAACATCTGCCGCTGCGGGACCTACTTCCGCATCCGCGAGGCGATCAAGGACGGCGCCAGGCACATGTGAGGCGGCGCCGGTGGGGTGCGGGAAGTCGGGCGGACCGGCTTGCCGCACCCCACCGGCGACCGCCCTCCACCGGATCGACGCCTACGGCCGCAACGACCTGTCGAGCTACCTGGGCCTGCGCGGCACCGGCTCGGCCCTCGCCGGGACCTGACCCGGTGCCGCGCGCCCGGCCGGGCCCGGGCGGCGGCCGGGCTCACTGCCCGCCCGCCGCCCGGGACTTGCGCGCACCGCCGCCGAGCTGAGCGAGGTGCTGCGGATCAGCCCGGCGGCCGTCTCCGGAGGCCAACTCGGCGGGGCGTTCGGCTGGAACCAGAAGCTGCTCGACGTCTCGCCGTTCACCCACATCCCGCGGATCCCGGCGGCGAGCCTGAGCGCGACGCCGCTGCTGGTCCTGGTGTTGGTCGCCGCCGCGCTCACCGCGGCCGGCCTGGCCGGCTTCCGCCGCCGCGCGGTCGGCGGCTGACGCCGCTCGTGGTGGGGGCGCGCCGGCCCCCACCTTCACCGTGGACACCGGCTGCTCCTCCTCGGCCGTCGCCATCCACCTGGCAACCCGAGGGTGCCACCGGCTTTAGCCGGTGGGGGAATCGGGCTTCCCGCGTAGCGGTTCAGGCATAGCCGATTCGCCGTCAAGGCGAACCGGCGTCTGGGGAGCAACGGCGTTGAGAGCGACCTCCAGCAGATACAGGATCTCAGAGTTGATGGACCGTCTGTCGGTGGCGGCCTGCACGGCCAGTCGATCCCACAGGTCGTCAGGTGAGCGCAAGGTGTACTTAATCATGCCGCCATTATGCCGCTAACATGGCGGCATGCCACGTTTCCGGATGTACCCGACGCCCGCGCAGGAAGAGCAGATGCTCTTGCACTGCGCGCACGCCCGGTACGTCTGGAACCTCGCCGTCGAGCAGCGCTCCCACTGGAAGCCGGGCCGCAAGTCCGCGCCCGGCTTCGCGGAGCAGTGCCGCCAGCTCACCGAAGCCCGCAGGTCAGAGGAGTGGCTGGGTTCCGGTAACGCGGACGTGCAGCAGCAGGCGTTGAAGGACTTCGCCAAGGCTGTCAGCGCCCGGTTCACCTCCGGGTTCGGCGAGCCGACATGGCGCAAGCGGTACCGGCACGAGGGCTTCCGGGTCATCGGCACCGATCGTGTCCCGGAGTACCTGCCGGATGGATCGCCGAAGCTGAACGTCAAGACCGGTAAACAGGTCTTCGGTCGGTCCGTGGTAGTGCAGAAGCTCAACCGCCGGTGGGCTCAGGTCAAGGTGCCCGGCTGTGGCTGGGTGCGCTTCAAGCTTTCCCCGAAAGGGAAGGGCGCAACGCTTCCGGACGCGAAGACGTTCCGCGTCACCTGGCGCAACGGCCAGTGGCACGCGGCATTCGCCGTCATCCCCGACCCGACCCCCGCGCCCGGCACGGGCGAGATCATTGGCATAGACCGGGGTGTGGCCATCACCGCCGCCCTGTCCGACGGCCGCACGCTGAACTGCCCGCAGCTCACCGTCAAGGAGCGCGCGCAGATCCGCAAGCACCAGCGCCGCGCCGCCCGCGCACCCAAGGTCAGCGAGCAGAAGACCGCCGAGTACGCAAAGGTCGCCCAGCTCAAGGCCCGCGAGGCGAACCGGCGCAAGGACTGGTGCGAGAAGACCAGCACTGACCTGGCCAGATCCTATGACCTGATCCGGTTCGAGAAGCTGAACATCAAGAGCATGACTCGCTCCGCCAAGGGAACTGTCGAGGAGCCCGGCAGGCGCGTCGCCCAGAAGTCAGGACTCAACCGGGCGATCCTCGCCCAGGGCTGGGGACTCCTGCGCCAGCGCACCGAACACAAGGCTCCCGGGCGCGTCGAAGACGTACCGGCCCCGTACACCTCACTCCAGTGCAGCCAGTGCAAGTGGATCGACAAGAACTCGCGCAAGAGCCAAGCCGAGTTCGAATGCTCCAACTGCGGGTTCACCTGCAACGCCGACACCAACGCAGCAACCAACGTCGCGGTAGGACAGGCCGTAAGGCCCCGGAAGCGAGCTTCCGGTACCGGAGGGGTGACACCGCGCCAGCGGTCGAGCGCCCGTGAACCTCAACACCCCACGGGTGTTGGAATCCCCCGGCTTTAGCCGGGGGAGGATGTCAACTGGCCACCTGAGCACCGGCGAGGACGCCGAGCAGCGCCGGGTCAGCATCGACTGCGTGGACGTCTTCGAACTCGGCGAGGAGGGGAGGATCGCCGGGCTCCGGGTCTACTGGGGCCTGACCGACTACGCGTTCGGCGACGCATAGCCGAACGCCCGGGGTCCGCCGCCGCATCGGGCAGAGCGGACCCCGGGCGTCCGACGCGCAGGGGCCGGGGGGTTCAGGCCGGCATCCGGGCGGCGCGGCGCTCGGACCGGCCCAGCCAGGCCACCGCCGCGAGGATGACCACCGCGAGGACGAGGCTGACCGGCCCGGTGCCGAGGTCCAGGCCGCCGCGCTCGCGGCTCACCCCGGCCCAGTCGGCGAAGCAGGCGCCGAGCGGCCGGGTGAGCACGTAGGCCCACCAGAACGCCAGGACCGGCGGCAGCGCCGAGAACCGGTGGGCCAGCGCGGGCAGCGCGATCAGGGCGGCGAACAGCAGCCCGGACGGCAGGTAGCCCCAGCCCAGGGTGGCCGCGGTCAGGTCGCCCACGGCCGTGCCGAGGGCGAAGGTCGCCATCACCGCGCACCAGTAGAAGACCTCGCGGCGGCCGCTCGCGACGGTCTCCACCGCGAGCGTCCCCTCCGTCCGGTGCCACAGCGCGAACACCAGGGCGAGGGCCGCCGCGAACGCCGTCGCGGACACGGCGTACGGCACCCCGAGGGCGACGTGCGCGACATCGGCGGCCATGGTGCCGAACACGCTCACCATGATCACCGCCGCCCAGTACACCGCGGGGACGTAACGCCTGGTCCGGGCCTGCGCGAACAGCGCGACGGCCAGCAGCAGCCCGGCCGAGCCGACCGCCGGGACCGGCCCGAGCACCCGGGCGAGGTAGTCGGAGGTGGTCTCACCCATACCGGTGGTGAGGATCTTGACGGCCCAGAACGCCGCCGTCACCCGGGGGACCTTGCTCAGCACGGGTCCCCCGGGGGCGAAGCGGCGCGCACCGGCCGTTCGAGGGGTGGTCATGGCGCCCAACAGGACAGCACTCCTTGGTTACGGGCCCGATGGGCGACGGTCAGTGGTCCAGGACGGTGTTGCCGGTGACCGAGGCGCCGGCCCCGTCCACGGTCACCAGGTGCCGCACGCCGTCCGGCCCGAGGACCACGGCCTGCCAGGCGCTGCCGCCGCCCTGCTGGGCGACCGTGGTCAGCGACTCCACCTTGCCGCCCGACACCGCGCCCGCCGCCTTGGTCACGGCCGTGCCGGCGTCGGCCGACGGCAGCGGCGCCGGCGCGGCCTTCCCGGTCCGGCCGCCGCCCTGGGCCTGCGTGCCGTCGCCGGCCTGCGTGCCGTCCTCGCCGCCCTGACGGCCCTCGCCGCCGTGCCGGCCGTGGTGACCGCCGTGACCGCCGTGGCCGCCCTGGTCGCCGTGGCCGCCGTGCTGCTCCCGGTCGCCCGCCGCCCACTGGCGGCCGTCGCCGTGGCCCTCGTGCTCGTGGTGGTGGACCGCCATCGCCGCCGCACCGGCGCCGACCACGACCACCGCCGCCCCGACCACGACCCAGCGCGCCGACCGGCGGCGCACCCAGCGCCCGGCCCGGCCCAGGCCCGTGCGCGTCCTGCCCGGGGCCGCGGCCTCCGGCTGCTCCTGCGGTTCCCCGGCTGCTACGGGCTCGCTCATCGCGCCCACCCCATTCTCGGCAAGGCCCGGGCCGACCCCGGGCGGTGCGGACAATATGACCGGGCCTTGCTGAAGATCGGCTGAAGAACCGAAGACCCCTTCAGCCTCCCGCTCCGACGACCTGCGACCCTGGTGGGCATGCGTGTACTGGTGGTGGAGGACGAGCGGCGACTGGCCCTGGCGCTGCAGCACGGGCTGACCGCGGAGGGCTTCACCGTCGACGTCGCCCACGACGGCCTGACCGGCCTCGCCAAGGCCATGGAGCACGCCTACGACGTGGTGCTGCTCGACATCATGCTGCCCGGCCTCAACGGCTACCGGGTCTGCTCCCGGCTGCGGGCCTCCGGCAGCGACGTCGGCATCCTGATGCTCACCGCCAAGGACGGCGAGTGGGACGAGGCCGAGGCGCTGGACACCGGCGCCGACGACTACCTGTCCAAGCCGTTCTCCTTCGTCGTCCTCGTCGCCCGGCTGCGCGCCCTCGCCCGGCGGATCGGCAGCCGCGCGCCCCGGCGCACCGTCCTGGGCGACCTCGTGGTCGACTCGGCCGCCCGCACCTGCACCCGGGCCGGCACCGCCGTCGCCCTCACCCCGCGCGAGTTCGCGATCCTCGACCACCTCGCCCGGCGGGCCGGCGAGGCCGTCTCCAAGCGGGAGATCCTCGAAGCGGTCTGGGACAGCGGCCCGGACAGCGACCCCAACACCGTCGAGGTCCACGTCAGCGCCCTGCGCCGCAAGATCGACACCCCGTACGGGCGGGCCGCGGTGCAGACCGTGCGCGGCGCCGGCTACCGGCTGGCGGCCGACGGTGGCTGACCCGACCCCGGCCGGCCGCGGCCCGCGCGCGCCGCGCCGCCGCCCCGCCCTGCGCCGCCGCCTCGTGCCGCGCCCCCGCCCCGCCCTGCGCCGCCTCCTGGCCCGCCACCCGCGCCTCGCGGCCCTGGTCGAGCGGCTGACCCCGCGCTCGGTCCGGGCCCGCACCACCCTCGCCGCCTGCCTCAGCGTCGCCGTCGTCCTCGCCGCCTCCGCCGCCGCCGTCGTCCTCCTGCTGCGCGCCAACCTGGAGCGCACCGTCGAGACCGGCGCCCGCGAACAGGCCCAGGCCGTCGCCCGGCTGGCCGCGGACGGGCGGCTCAGCAGCCCGCTGCCGCTCGACCACGGCACCGACTTCATCCAGGTCGTCGACGCGAACGGCCGGGTGCTCGCCGCCAGCCAGAACCTGGCCGGCCACCCCGCGGTCGCCCCCACCGGCCACCGGGAGGGCCACCGCACGTACAACGTCGGCGTCCTGGGCGACGAGCACCACCAGCGCGTCGCCACCACGACCGCCGCCACCCCGGCCGGCCCGGTCACCGTCCACGTCGGCGCCTCGCTGCGCACCGCCGACGCCGCCCAGGACGTCACCACCGCGGCCCTGGCCGTGCTGAGCACGGTCCTGCTGCTCACCGTCGGCCTGCTCACCTGGCGGGCGACCGGCCGGGCCCTGCGGCCGGTGGAGGCGATCCGCGCCGAGGTGGCGGCGATCGGCGACCGCGAGCTGAACCGCCGCGTCCCCGAGCCCCGCAGCGACGACGAGATCGCCCGGCTGGCCGGGACCATGAACGCCATGCTGGAGCGCCTGGAAGCCGCCGGGGCCCGGCAGCGCCGCTTCATCGCCGACGCCTCGCACGAGCTGCGCAGCCCGCTCACCGTCCTGCGCACCCAGCTCGAAGTGGCCCTCGGCCTGCCCGATCCGCAGGTCCGGGCCGAAATGGTGGCGGGCGCCCTGGAGGACACCGAGCGGCTGCAGCGCCTCGCCGCCGACCTGCTGCTGCTGGCCCGGCTGGACGTCGCCGGGCAGGGCCGGCCGGAGGAGGCCGTCGACCTGGCCGAGCTGGTGCGCAGCACCGTCGCGGCCCGGGGCGCCGGGGAGCGGCCGGTCACCGTCCACGCGCCGGCGAGCGTCACGGTGCCCGGAAACCCGCTGTGGCTGGGCCGGCTGCTGACCAACCTGCTCGACAACGCCCAGCGCCACGCCCGCCGGGCCGTCACCGTCCGGCTGGACCTGGACGGCGGCTCGGGGCAGGCCGTGCTGGACGTCGCCAACGACGGGCCGCCGATCGGGCCGGCCGACCGGGAGAAGATCTTCGAGCGCTTCGCCCGCCTGGACGACGCCCGCAGCCGCGACGACGGCGGCGCGGGCCTCGGCCTGCCGATCGCCCGTGACATCGCCGCCGTGCACGGGGGCACCCTCACCGTCCTGGACACCCCGGGTGCCACCACCTTCCGCACCCGGCTGCCGGGGGAGCGGCCCAACTGACCGGCGGGGCGCGGCCGGTGCCCGTCCCGGGCGGCCTCTCCGATTGGTCCAGACCTCAATTGGTCCAGACCTATTGACGGGGCTTGCCGACCCTCCTACGATCCGGTCCGGCACAGCCCCACATGTCCCCACCTCACCCAGAGCCGGGCGTCACGCCCCCACGCACTGGCATGCCCATGGCGTTCCGGCGGGAAGGGAGCACAGCATGTTCCGTCGGAGGTCGCGCACCCCCCGTCCGTCGGGCGAACCCCGCCCCTGTCCGGACCCGGGCCGCCGCGCGGGCGACCGGGCCGGGCACGAGCCGCGGCGCACGGCCCTGGTCCGCGCGACCCGGGCGAACCGCACCGAGCCCGCACCGACCGTCCTGCGGCGCTCCCTCGCCGCGGTGAGCGCCGCCGCCGTCGTCGCGGCCGGCCTCGCCGTGGCCGGCACCGTCACCGCCGGGGCCGCCACCCCCAACCTGGTGGCCAACCCCGGCTTCGAGAACGGGCTCACCGGCTGGACCTGCACCGGCGGCTCCGGCGAGGTCGTCGGCAGCCCGGTCCACTCCGGCGCCGGCGCGCTCAAGGCCACGCCGAGCGGCCAGGACGACGCCCAGTGCGGCCAGACCGTCAGCGTGCAGCCCAACTCGCAGTACACACTGAGCGCCTACGTCCAGGGCAGCTACGTCTACCTGGGCGCCACCGGCACCGGCGCCGGCAGCGACCCGTCCACCTGGACGCCGGGCAACGCGTCCTACGGCCGGCTCAGCGTCGACTTCACCACCGGGCCGACCACCACCTCGGTGACCGTCTACCTGCACGGCTGGTACGGGCAGCCGGCGTACTTCGCGGACGACGTCTCGCTCACCGGCCCCGGCGGCAGCAGCCCCTCGCCGACCAGCACCCCGCCCACCTCCGCGCCGCCCACCAGCACCCCGCCGACCACGCCCCCGCCGACCTCGACGCCCCCCACCTCCACCCCGCCCAGCTCGACGCCCCCCACCAGCACCCCGCCCACCTCCACCCCGCCGACCACGCCGCCGCCCGGTGACACCTGCCCCACGAAGCCCAAGCCCTCGGGCAAGGTGCTGCAGGGCTACTGGGAGAACTGGGACGGCGCCTCGAACGGCGTCCACCCCGGCATGGGCTGGGTCCCGATCACGGACAGCCGGATCGCCGCGCACGGCTACAACGTCGTCAACGCCGCCTTCCCGGTGATCCTCTCGGACGGCACCGTCCTGTGGCAGGACGGCATGGACACCAACGTCAAGGTCTCGACCCCCGCCGAGATGTGCCAGGCCAAGGCGAACGGCGCGACCGTCCTGATGTCGATCGGCGGCGCCGCCGCGGGCATCGACCTGAGCTCCGGCACCGTCGCCGACAGGTTCGTGGCGACCGTCGTCCCGATCCTCAAGAAGTACAACTTCGACGGCATCGACATCGACATCGAGACCGGCCTGTCCGGCAGCGGCGACATCAACGCGCCGTCCGCCTCCCAGACCAACCTGATGCGCATCATCGACGGCGTGCTGGCCCAGATGCCCGCGGGCTTCGGCCTGACCATGGCCCCCGAGACCGCGTACGTCACCGGCGGCAGCGTCACCTACGGGTCGATCTGGGGCGCCTACCTGCCGATCGTCAAGAAGTACGCCGACAACGGGCAGCTGTGGTGGCTGAACATGCAGTACTACAACGGCAGCATGTACGGCTGCTCCGGCGACTCCTACCAGGCCGGCACCGTGCAGGGCTTCACCGCCCAGACCACCTGCCTGAACACCGGCCTGACCGTCCAGGGCACCACCGTCCGGGTGCCCTACGACAAGCAGGTGCCCGGCCTGCCGGCCCAGCCCGGCGCAGGCGGCGGCTATATGGATCCGGGCCTGGTCGGCCAGGCGTGGAGCGCCTTCGGCGGTTCGCTGAAGGGACTGATGACCTGGTCGCTCAACTGGGACGGCTCGAAGGGCTGGACCTTCGGCGACAACGTCCGCTCCCTCCAGGGTCGTTGACGCCCGGGCCGTTGGCCGGCGGTGGTCCGGCCGGCCAACGGCCCGGTCCTTCCCGGCGGGGGCGGTCAGGACGCGGTGACCAGGTCCAGGTAGCCGTCGTGCCACAGGTCCTCGTCGCCGTCCGGCAGCAGCAGCACCCGGTCGGGGCGCAGGGCCCCGATCGCCCCCGGGTCGTGGGTGACCATCACGATGGCGCCCGGGTAGGTGCCGACCGCGGCCAGCACCTCGGTGCGGGAGGCCGGGTCGAGGTTGTTGGTGGGCTCGTCCAGGAGCAGCACGTTGGCACCGGAGTGGACCAGCCCGGCCAGCGCGAGCCTGGTCTTCTCCCCGCCGGAGAGCACCCCGGCCGGCTTGTCGGCGTCGTCGCCGCGGAACAGGAACGCGCCCAGCACCTGCCGGAGTTCGCCGTCGCCGAGGTGCGGCGCGGTCCGGGCGAGGTTGTCGCGCACGGACAGCTCCGGGGCGAGGGTGTCGTGCTCCTGGGCGAAGTAGCCGAGCCGCAGGCCCGGGCCGGGGACGACCCGGCCGGAGTCGGGGGTCTCGTGGCCGGCCAGCAGCCGCAGCAGGGTGGTCTTGCCCGCGCCGTTGTGGCCGAGGACGACCAGCCGGCTGCCGCGGTCCACGGCGAGGTCCAGCCCGGCCAGGACCGGGCGGCCGGCGTAGGCCTTGGCGAGGCTGACCGCCCCCAGCGGCATCCGCCCGCAGGGGGCGGGTTCGGGCAGCCGGATGCGGGCGGTGCGCTCGGCCGCGCGGGCGGGTTCGAGCCCGGCGAGCATCCGGTCGGCGCGGCGGGCCATGCCGCGGGCGGTGGTCGCGGTGGCGACGTTGGCCCGCATCCGGTCGGCCTGGGCGTGCAGCGCGGCGGCCTTGCGCTCGGCGTTGGCCCGCTCGCGGGTGCGGCGGCGCTCGTCGGCGGCCCGCTGCGCGAGGTAGGCCCGCCAGCCGGTGTTGTGGACGTCGACGGCGGCGCGCTGCGGGTCGAGGTGGAAGACCCGGTTGACGGTGTGCTCCAGCAGGTCGAGGTCGTGGCTGATCAGGACCAGTCCGCCCTGGTGGGAGGTCAGGAAGCCGCGCAGCCAGCCGACCGAGTCGGCGTCCAGGTGGTTGGTGGGCTCGTCGAGCAGCAGGGTGCCGTGGTCGGCGGAGAGGATGCGGGCGAGTTCGACCCGCCGCCGCTGGCCGCCGGACAGGGTGCCGACCGGCTGGTCCATGAGCCGGGCGGGCAGGCCGAGCCCGGCCGCCACCCGGGCGGCCTCGGCCTCGGCCGCGTACCCGCCCCGGGACTGGAACCGGGCCTCCGCGCGGGCGTAGTCGTCCATCGCCCGGCGTTCGCGGGCGGCCGAGTCGGCCAGGGCCATCGCCTCCTCGGCGGCGCGCAGGGCGCGGACGGCGCCGTCCAGGCCGCGGGCGGACAGGACGCGGTCGGTGACGGTGGCGGCCGGGTCGGCGGCCCGGGAGTCCTGCGGGAGGTAGCCGACGGCGCCGGTGCGGGTGACGGTGCCGGCGGCGGGCGGCAGGTGCCCGGCGAGGGCGGCGAGCAGGGTGGTCTTGCCGGCGCCGTTGCGGCCGACCAGGCCGATCCGGTCGCCGGGGGCGATGTGCAGGCTGACGTCGGACAGCAGCAGGCGGGCACCGACGCGCACGTCGACACCACGGGTGGTGATCACGGGATGACGCTCCGAAAAAGCTGAGGGACACACGGGTGGCGTGGAAGCGGGTCCGTCAGCTAGGAGATGCGGGGCGTCGACATGCGGGTCAGGCTAGCGGGCGGCCGGAAGGACCGCACCCGAATTACCGGCGGAGGGGTTCCGGCGGGGGCTCCGGCCGGGCGCCGGTCCGGGCCCGTGGCCGCGCGCCTCGACGGGCGGCGGCCACGGTGGGGCGGCCGGGGCGGCCGAGGCGGCTCAGCCCCGCATCAGCCGCGCAGTACCGAGGCGATGACGGTCGGCCGGAACAGCAGGCTCGGCGGCGCCACCAGGGACATCACCTCGTGGAAGGCCGCGGTCACCGCGGGGTCGTGGGTGGCGGCGGCCAGCACCCGGTCCAGGAACCGGTGCTGCAGCCTGACCAGCGCGCCGGACGGGCCGCCGGTGGTGGCAGGGAAGCGGGCGTCCTCGGCGCCGGCCATGATCCACGGGTTCTTGGACGCCGCGGTGATCTCGCGCCGGGCGTCCCGGGCCATGGCCGGCCCGATGCCGCCGTGCCGCAGCGAACTGCGCCGCAGGGCCAGCGCGCCGAGCAGCGCGACGCTGATCCCCTGGCCGTACACCGGGTTGAAGGTGCTGGCCGCGTCGCCGATGGCGATCAGCCCGGCCGGCGCGCCGCGCTCGTAGTGCCGCCGCACGCTCGGACCGGGCCGGAAGCCCCGCACCTCGCTCGCCGGTTCGGCGGACCGCAGCGCCTCGCGCAGGCTCGGGTCGCGCAGGCCGTCGAGGTGCTTGGCGAACCCGGCCTCGCCGGGCTCGGGTTCGGCGCCGCGCATGCCCGCCAGGCTGACGATCCAGCGGTCGCCCTCGACCGGCAGCAGTACGCCCATCCGCGCGGCGTGCGGCGCCTTGGTCTGGAGGTAGACGGCCTTGCAGCCGCCGAGGTCCGCCCCGGCGGGGCGGTGGAACAGCCGGGAACTGTAGGCGACGCCCGCGTCCACCCGCTCCTCCGGGACGGCCGGGCAGCCGAGTTCGGCCAGCCAGGCCGCGGTGGCGGTGGTGCGGCCCGCCGCGTCGACCACCAGGTCCGCCGGGATCTCGCGGACGTCGCCGCGCCCGGCGCCGCCGGCGCCCTCGGCCGGGTCGCCGTCGGCCGCGTCCGGCCCGTCCGAGCCGCCGCGGGCCCGGACCCGCACCCCGGTGACCGCCCCCGCCGAGCCGAGCAGCCCGACCACCTCGGTGCCCTCCAGGAACTCGATGGACCGCTCGGTGCGGACCCGGTCGAGCACCGCGTGGTCCAACACCGGCCGGGTGCACGAGAGAAAGGCCACCTGGGCCGGGTAGTCGGCCATCCAGCCGGCCGCGCTGAGCCAGCGCAGGTCGCGCGAGACCGTCACCGGCTCGGCACCGGCCTGCGTCAGTTGGTGCTTGATGCCCGGCATCAGCTCCTCCAGCGCGCGGTGCCCGGCCTCCAGCACCAGGTGCCCGTGCCGGGCCTGCGGCACCCCGGCCCGGAACCGCGGCTGGTCCGGGTAGCGGTCGCGCTCCACCACGACGATCCGGTCGGCGGCGCCGCGCAGCGCCCAGGCCGCGGCCAGCCCGGCCAGCCCGCCGCCGATCACCACCGCCGTGCCCCGCCCGGGGGCCCTCTGCGTAGAAGTCATGCCACGTAGCGTAGTGGGGGAACTGTCCTGCGTGATCGTGTGGTTGATCACCGCCGGGCGGGCACGGCCGCCGGGGCGGCCGGGTGGCGCCGGGCGGGGAAATCGGGAAGGCTCGGGCGCATGGTCTCAGTGGTGCAGAACGTGGCGATCGACTGTGCGGATGCCTATGAACTGGCCCGGTTCTGGAGCCGGGTGACGGGCTGTCCGGTCGATCCGGGGGACGGGCCGGGCGATCCGGAGGTCCAGGTGCCGCTCGGGGAGGGCGGCCCGGTGCTGTACTTCAGCCAGGTCCCCGAGCCCAAGACGAGCAAGAACCGGATCCACCTGTGCCTGCGCCCGGAGACCACCCGCGAGCAGGAGGTGGAGCGCCTGCTGGAGCTCGGCGCCACCCTGGTCGCCGACCGCCGGAAGCCGGACGGCGCCGGCTGGGCCGTCCTCGCCGACCCGGAGGGCAACGAGTTCTGCGTGCTGCGCAGCGCCTCCGACCGGGCCGCCATGGAGTCCTGACCCTCCGGCGGTCCTCCGGCGACCGTCCCGGCGGTCCGCCGGGCCCGGCTCCGCCACCCTCCCTCGACGCCGCGTCGACGCGGCGTCGACGCGGCGTCACGACGGCCGTGCACGGACGACCGGCCGGGCGTCGGTCGGGCGCCAAGAAAGCGTCAAGATCGGCGTCCGGCGGCGTCAAGGAGGCGTCAGGACACCCCTCTCCACCGCCCGTGCGGGACTAGCGTCGCCCGGCGGAGAAACGGTTCTGCTCGCCCGGTGAAAGCGGCGGGCGGACCGGGCGACGGGGGAGAGGGACGTGAGGCCATGAGCACCTCGGTAGCGGGCACGCACAGCGGAGCCGGCCCGGACGGCGACGCCGGCACGGCGGCCGAGGAGCCGGCCCCACCGGCCCCGGCGGCGCCGGCGGCCCCGGCGGCCCCGGCGAACACCCCGCCCGGCCCGCCCGGCCCCGCGGCCCGGCTCGCCCGCCTGACCCGGACGGTCGGCGGCCGCGCGTACTGGACCACCCCGCGCCTGGTCCGCGCCCTCACGGCGCTCAGCCTGGCCGCCCTGCTCGGCCTCGCCGCCACCGCCACCGCCGTCCTCGGCGGGGCCCGCGACGGCACCGACACCATCGGCCACCGGGCCGCCCCGCAGGCCACCCGCGCCGCCGACCTCTACTTCGCGCTCAGCGACATGGACGCCCAGGCCGCCAACCTGCTGCTGGTCGGCGCGGACCGGGACTACGCGACGCTGCGCCAGCAGACCCTCGACACCTACGAGCGCCGCCGCGCCCAGGCCGACGACGACCTCCAGCAGGCCGCCCAGGCCGCCGCCGACGACCCGGAGGGCCGCCGCGCCGTCCAGCAGGTGCTCGGCCAACTCGGCAGCTACGAGGCCCTGGTGGCCCGCGCCCAGCTGCTGGAGGAGCAGGCCCAGGCCCCGGCGGGCCGGCCCCCGCAGGCCGCCCTGGAGGCCTACCGGCAGGCCACCGACCTGCTGCGGCAGCAACTGCTGCCCGCCGCCGACCACGTGGGCACCGCCAACGGCACCACCGTGGACAAGGTCTACGGCGAGCAGCGCGACGCGCTGGCCGCCGGCTGGTGGTGGCTGCTCGGCGCCGGCGTCCTGGCGCTCGCCGCCCTCGTCGGGCTCCAACGCGCGCTGACCGTCCGCTTCCACCGGAGCGTCAACCCGGCGCTGGCCGCCGTCACCCTGCTCACCGGCGCGGCGCTGGTCAGCGGCCTCGCCCTGGTGGGCCGGGCCGACGACCACCTGGTCACCGCCAAGAGCAACGCCTACGACTCGGTGATCTCGCTCAGCCGGGCGCGGGCGCTCGCCTACGACATGAACGCCGACGAGAGCCGCTACCTGACCGACCCGGGCCGCGCCGCCGCGTACGAGCAGAGCTACCTGGACAAGACCCAGGCGATCGCCCGCATCGACGGCGCCACCCTGGCGGACTACGACGGCCGGCTGGCCGCCTCCGTCGACCGGTACCACCGGAACCGCTCGGCCGTGCCGGTCGGCGGCTACCTCGGCAACGAGCTGAACAACATCACCTTCGACGGCGAACTGCCCGCCGCCGAACGCGTGCTGAGCTCCTTCCAGCAGTACCAGGTGACCGACCGCCGGATCCGCGCGCTGGCCGTGGCCGGGCGGCTCAAGGAGGCGGTAACGCTCAACACCGGCCTGTCGGAAGGGCAGTCCAACTACGAGTTCGAGCAGCTGAGCACGGCGATGGGGGACACCATCGCGGTCAACGCCACCGAGCTGGACCGGGCCGTGGCCGCCACCGACGACGACCTCGACGGCACCACCGCCGCCCTGGCGGGCACCGTGCTCGCGGTGGCGCTCGGCCTGACGGCGCTCGGAGTGCGGGCCCGGCTGCGCGAGTACCGGTAGCGGCCGGTGGCGGTCGGGCGACGGCGAGCACGGCGCCCGACCGCCCTTCCGGTGTGCCGGATTGACAAGCACCCTTGCCGTCCCGGCGAATGGCAGGCATGGCCGACGAAGAGTTCGACAACGTCCTGACCACGGTGGGCCCCCGGCTGCGCGCGCTGCGCCGGGAGCGCGGCACCACGCTCGCCAAGCTGTCCGCCGCCACCGGCATCTCGCTCAGCACGCTGTCCCGGCTGGAGTCCGGCCAGCGCCGGCCGACCCTGGAGCTGCTGCTGCCGCTGGCCCGGGAGTACCGGGTGCCGCTGGACGAACTGGTCGGCGCCCCGGCCACCGGGGACCCGCGCATCCACCCGCGCCCGGTGACGCGCAACGGCCAGACCATCGTGCCGCTCACCCGCCACCTCGGCGGTCTGCACGCGTACAAGCACATCGTGCCGCCCGGCAAGGGCACCGGGCCGGAGCTGGAGCTGAAGGTGCACGAGGGCTACGAGTGGCTGTACGTGCTGTCCGGACGGCTCCGGCTGGTGCTCGGCCCGCACGACCTGGTGCTGGCGGCGGGCGAGGCCGCCGAGTTCGACACCCGTACCCCGCACGCCTTCGGCAACGCGGGGCCGCAGCCCGTGGAGTTCCTCAGCCTGTTCGGCCCGCAGGGCGAGCGCATCCACGTGCGTGCGCGCCCGGGAACCTCTGTTCGGTAGGTTCGTTGCCTGACAGGGGGGTGCCCGCTCCGGGCTCCCGTCAGGCCGTCGGGAGGGGCCGAAACATGAGTGTGCAGCAGGGCACGGAGTCCGGCGAGAGCGGTGGAACGGACGGGGAGGGACGCGGCCGGCCTGCGGAGGCCGGGAGGCCCGCGGAGTCCGCGGGCACCGGGGCGGGCGCGGCCGCGCACCCGGACGCGACGACGGAGGCCGGGGCCGAGGCCGGCCCCGGCCGGGCCCGCCGGGGCCGGAAGCTGACCTTCTGGCAGGAGCTGCCGATCCTGCTGGTGATCGCCCTGCTGCTCTCGCTCGGCATCAAGACCTTCTTCGTGCAGGCCTTCTCGATCCCCTCCGGCTCGATGCAGCAGACCCTGGAGCTGGGCGACCGCGTACTGGTCGACAAGCTCACCCCCTGGTTCGGCGCCGAGCCCGAGCGCGGCGAAGTGGTGGTCTTCCGCGACCCGGGCGGCTGGCTGGAGGGCCCGCCGAAGAAGGACGACGGCTTCATGGGGTCGGTGCAGAAGGTGCTGAGCACGGTCGGTCTGATGCCCTCGGCGAACGAGAAGGACCTGATCAAGCGTGTGATCGCGGTCGGCGGGGACACCGTGGAGTGCAACGCGGGCAGCCCGCTGAAGGTCAACGGCGTGGCGCTGGACGAGCCGTACATCTTCCCCGGCTCGAAGCCCTGCGACAACGACCCGGTCGGCACCGTGACCGTGCCCAAGGGCAAGCTCTGGGTGATGGGGGACCACCGCAACAACTCGCGCGACTCGCGCCCGCACCACAACGAGACCGGGGACGGCTTCGTGCCGGTGGACAACGTGATCGGGCGGGCCTTCGTGGTCGCGTGGCCGCTGTCGAACTGGTCCACCCTGCCCGTCCCCGGCACCTTCGACCACGTGCCGGACGCGCCGGGCGGCGGCTCGGCGGCCCCGGTGGAGCGGCCGGCCGGGCCTCAGGCGGCCGCGCTGGCCGGAGTGGTGCCGCTGGCCCTGTGGCGCCGCCGCCGGGCCCGGCGCGATGCGGCGCGGGCCCGCTGACGGTCCGTTCCCGCCGGTGCCCGGCGGCCGCCCGGCCGGGTTCGGCGGAACCGCCCCGCCGTGCTCTACGCGACTGTAGAGTTCCGGCCGTGAGCTGCAGGTCGTCCGGTCGCGCGGCCGCCCCCGGTACGGGAGGCCGCGGCCCGGCCGGGTCGGGAGGCGCAACCGTGGTGGAGAGTGGACGCGGCCCGGCCCGCGCCGGGGAGAGCGGTCCGGCGGCGGAGCCGGCCGGACCGGACGTCACCTGGGTCCATCAGCCGGTCGAGGTGGACCTCGGCGACGGCGGCTGGGCGCTCGGCCGGATCAGCGGCTGGTGGCAGGACGCGGCCGGTCAGCGCTGGTGCCGGCTGCGGGTCGGCCGCAGCGGGCAGCCGGCCCGCTGGCAGCGCTTCGACCCGGCCCGGGTGCTGCTGCTGCCGGTGAGCGGCCTGTGAACAGCTGAGGTGGACGGGCCCGGCGGAACCGTTCACGGCGCCCGGTCGTCTCCGGCAGCAACCGCCGACAGGCACCTTCCAGCAACCGGGGACGACGTGGGTTCCGAGATCTACTTCAGCAGCAACTACCGTGACCTGTGCGAGAGCTACGGCACGGGCGCGGGCTTCCAGTTCGAGTTCTACTGCTACCGCTGCAACGACACCTGGCGCTCGCCGTTCGAGCGGTTCACCACCGGCCAGGTGGCCGGCTGGATAGGCAAGGGCGTCAGCGCCGCCTGGAACCTGATCGGCGGCAACGCCAACACCATCAGCAACGCCGCGGACGGCCTCGCCGGGCAGACCTGGGGCACCTCGCGCGACGCCGCCTTCCAGCGCGCGATCCTCAACGCCCAGGACCACTTCAACCGTTGCGCCAAGTGCACGTCGTACGTCTGCGTCCGGTGCTTCGACCCGGGCCTGGGCCTCTGCTTCGACTGCGCGCCGGACACCGCGGTGGAGGCGACGGCGGCGCAGCACCGCGGCCTCAACGACGCGGTCACCGACCGCGCCTTCCAGGCCGGGCAGCAGGCGGGCGCCGGGTTCGACGTCGACGCGCCGCGGCAACTGGTCTGCCCGCAGTGCAGGACGGAGACGCACGGCACGCCGTTCTGCCCCGGCTGCGGCTTCCGGCTGGCGCAGCCCGAGCAGTGCGCGCAGTGCCACAAGGACGTCCCGGAGGGGGCGGCCTTCTGCCCGTCCTGCGGCACCAGGCGCTGACGGACGCGGAGGACGGCGAAGGCGGGACGCCCCCGCAGCTCCGGGGGCGTCCCGCCTTCGTTCGGCCGGCCGCTGTCGGCCGGTCGGCCCGTCAGCCGTAGGAGATGTTGGCGCAGGGGTCGTCGTCCGCCGAGCGGGCCGCACCGGCCACGCTGCTCGGCAGCGGCGCGGGCGCGGCGCCGGGGGTGCCCGCGGCGCCGGCGGAGGCGGCGGCCGGGTTGGCGGCGGCGAAGTCGCGGCCGATGACGACGCTGACGCCCTTGCCGGCGCCGCCGGGCTCGACGGTCGCGCCCGGGAACAGCTTGGCGATGCCCTCGGCGGCGCTCTTCTCACCGGTGCCGTACTCGACGAGCGTGGTGGCGTGCGTCTTGCCGCCGCTCGCGTTGCCGACCGTGACGGAGGTGTAGCCCGCGCCCTTGAGGGTCTCCGCGGCCTTGCCGCCGAGCCCGGTCGTGCCGGTGCCGTTGAGCACGGTGACCTTCACCTCGGCGGCCTTGGCGTCCGCCGGGGCGGCCGGGGAGGGGGAGGCCGGGGCGGCCGGCGTGGTGGGCGCGGCGGACTCGGTGCCGGCCGGGGCCGGCGCGCTCGCGTCCTGGCCGTCGATCGTGCGGTCGGCCTTGAGCGCGGACCACAGCTGGTCCACGTCGGGGTGCACCAGGGCGACCCGGGGGCCCTCGTAACGCCAGGGCGCGGTGAGGAACTTGACGTCGTGCAGGTCGACGTCCTTGATCGACAGGGCGAACGACATCAGCTTGGCGGCCGAGCCGAGGCCGGGGTCGACGGTCAGCGACTTGGTGGCCGCGTCGGCCAGCGGCAGCAGGGTGGTCGGGTCCATGCCGCGGGACTTGACCTGCTTGATGAGCGAGGACAGGAAGGCCTGCTGGCGCTTGGTGCGGCCGATGTCGGAGCCGTCGCCGATGCCGTGCCGGACCCGGACGTAGTCGAGCGCCTGCTGGCCCTCGACCGTCTGCTTGCCCTTGGCGAACAGCAGCTTGCCCTTGTGGCCCAGGTTCGGGTTGAGGTCGCCCTCGTGGATGTCGCTCGGCAGGCAGACCTCGACGCCGCCGACCGCCTTGGTCATCGAGGCGAAGCCGTTGAAGTCGACCACGATGGTGTGGTCGACGCGCAGGTTGGTCAGCTTCTCGACGGCGTTCTGGGTGCAGGCCGGGTTGCCCTGCTCGGTGTCGCCCACCGAGAAGGCGCTGTTGAACATCACATTGGTCTGCTCCTTGGTCCACTTGCCGTTGGGGAGCTTGCACGGCGGGATGTTGACCAGGGAGTCGCGGGGGATCGAGATGCCGACCGCGTGCTTGTGGTCGGCGTAGACGTGCAGCAGGATCGCGGTGTCCGAGCGGGCGCCGCCGTCCCCGCCGCCGCCGAGGTCGCTGTTGCCGTTGCCGCGGCTGTCCGAGCCGATCATCAGGACGTTCACCGGGGTGCGGCCCTGGGCGTCCGGGGCGGCGGCCTCCGGGCGGTCCTTGCTCAGCGCGTCGCCGTCGAAGGTGGTGATGTTGCTGTTCAGGCGGTAGTAGACGGCGCCACCGGCGAGGACGAGCACCGAGGTGATGCCGGCGGTGACCCAGAGCACCTTCTGCTTGGTGCTGCGCTTGGGCTTCTTCTTGGCGCGCCCGGACCGGGGCGCCCCCGCGGCCCCGCCCTCCGTCTTCCCGTCCGCCTTGCCGTCCGTCCTGCCGTTCGGCTTCGCGTCCGATGCGCGGCGGTCCGCCCGACGTCCGCCGGGTCGGTGCGAGGAATTCTCGTTTTCAGGGGAACCCCTGCGCCCAGACACGTCGTCATCCTCCACAGTCGCCACGAAACCCCCGGTCGGAGCGGTGGGTCCGCGTGGACGGGGCCGGAGTCGATCCGGGCAGGCCCAGCACTAAACTCTTGCACCGCAAACTTTTACACCGCTGTAGAACGCCAGTGGAGCATACTAGGCGCAGATGAGAAAACCAGCTGGTCAGATCGGTCCGAATCATCAGACAGATCTGATCGGCGGGTGGCCTCTCGCCTGCTGCTCCCGCATCGAACGACTCGAACGAGGAGCACCATGATTCACCGGATCGCACGCGTGACGGCCGGCGCCCTGGTGGCACTGCTGGCCGCCATAGGCCTGACGGCCGCGGCGTCCAGCGCGACGGCGGTGGCCGCGCCCAGGTCCGCGGCGGCCGTCACGGGTACCGAGGGTACTGCGCGCACCGACGGAGCGGTCGGGGAGGCCCCCGCGACGGCCCGCACCGCGGCCCGGTCGGTGGAGGCCGGTCAGGCCGCGACGGGCACGAACCTCGCGGCCAAGGACGAAAAGAAGAAGAAGTCGGGCTTCTTCGCCAAGCTCGGCAAGTTCGTGCTGGTTGTGATCATTGTCATCATCCTGCTCTTCATCCTGCTGATCTGGGGGATCGTCCACCTGGTCAAGCGGCTCTTCCGCCGCCACTGACCACAGCGGACCGCGGCACCGGCCCGGCCCGCTTCGCCCCGGGCCCGCCGCCGTGGTGTAGTCGACCGCCGTGCAGTCGATCACCTCGTCCGCGCCCAGGCCCCGGACGAACGCGTGCTCGGCCGCGCTGGCCGTGCCGATGACGTACGCGCCGTACGCCTCGGCGATCTGGACGGCCAGGTGGCCGACGCCGCCCGCCGCGGCGTGCACCAGGACGCGCTGCCCCGCCGTGAGGTCCGCCATGTCCACCAGGGACTGCCGGGCGGTCAGCGCGGCGAGCGGCAGGGCCGCGGCCGGGCCGCCGGTTGACCGGGGCGCCCGCCGGGGCAGTGGCCGCCCCGGGCGGGACCTACGGGCGGGCGGCGGGCCGGGCGGCGAGGAGGGCGATGTCGTCCTCGGCGGCATCCGTGGCGAGGGCCTGGAGGACGGCGTCCAGGAGCGAGTCGAGGCCGCCGGTGGCGGGCAGCCGGAGGGCGGCGAGGCGGTCGAGGGAGGTGTCGATGTCCTCGCCGCGGCGCTCGACCAGGCCGTCGGTGTACAGCAGCAGGGTCTGGTCGGGGGCGAGCGGGTGGGTGGTCTGCTCGTAGCCGCCCAGGCCGGTGCCGAGCGGCGGGCCGGTCGGGATGCGCAGCAGTTCGGTGGGGCGGTCGGGGGTGATCAGGGCGGGCGGGAGGTGCCCGGCGCTGGAGAGCGTCCAGCGGCCGCGGCCCGGGTCGGCGAGGACCAGCAGGCAGGTCGCGGGGCGGGCGGAGTCGTCGGCTGAGATGACGGCGTCGAGCTGTCGCAGGATGCGGTGCGGTGGCAGGTCCATCCCGGCGACGTCGCGCAGTGCCGAGCGGTAGTGGCTCATGTCGACGGCGGCCTCCACGCCGTGCCCCATGACGTCGCCCATGGCGAGCAGGGTCCGGCCGAACGGCAGCCGGACGGTCTCGTACCAGTCGCCGCCGACCACCGAGCTGCTGCCGGAGGGCAGGTAGCGGGAGGCGAGGGTGAGGTTCTGGTGCGGGTTGCCGGGCTCGCTGAGCAGCGCCCGCTGGAGCTCCAGGGCGATGCCCTGCGAGCGGGCGTAGCGGCGGGCGTGGTCGAGACCGGTGGCGGCGCGGGCGGTGAGGGCGCCGATCAGTTCGGCGTCCTCGGGAGTGAAGGCGGGCACGGCGGCGGTGCGGCCGAGGGTGAGCAGCCCGACGAGCCGGCCGCGGGCGGCGAGCGGCAGGACGAGCAGGGAGGCGGTGCCGGCCGGGCAGCCGTCCGGCGGCCCGGGCGCGCCGAGCACGGCGGCGCCGCCGGCCAGGGCGCGTTCCGCGGCGGAGCCCGGGCGGGCCCGGACGGTGTCGCCGGGGGCGGGGGCGGGGGCGTCGGCGGCGCCCGGGGCGGACACGGCGGCCCGGTGCAGGCGGCCGGGCGCGCCGTGGCCGAGCCGGGGCGGTTCGGCCTCGGGCGGCAGGAGGTCGACGACGGCGTGGTCGGCCAGCCGGGGCACCAGGAACGCGGCGAGTTCGGCGCCGGTGGTGCCGGTGTCCAGGGTGGTGCCGATCTGCTCGTCGGCGGCTTCTAGCAGCGCCAGCCGGGCCTGCGCGCGCTCGGCCGGTGTGCGGTCGCCCTGCGCGCGGTCGGCCTGCGCGGGGCGGTCCTGTGCGGGGGCGTCGGGCACGGCGACGACCACGCCGGTGATCCGCCCGGCCCGCCGCAGTGCCCGGTAGCGCACCCGCAGGCCGGGCGGCACGGGGGCTCCCGGCCCCTCGGGCCCGCCGGCGGGCTGCTCGCGGTCCCGCCCGTCCGCGAGGACCAGCCGCAGCGTGCCGGCGGCCGCCCCGAAGGCGGTGGCCCCGGCCGGGCGGCCGAGCAGGTCCGCCGGGCGCAGTCCGGTGGCGGCGGTGAAGGCGGGGTTGAGGTACTGCCAGTGCAGCCGCCCGTCCAGCACGGCGAGGCCGGCCGGGGCGTCGGCGAGCGCGTCGGCCAGCAGCTCCGGATCGGCGTCGCCGCGGGGCTTCCGACGAGCGCCGCCCTCGCTACTGTCGGTGACCGCGACGAGGCTTGCGGCGAGCGCCGCCGCCGTGGCCACCAGGGACCGGGAACCCGGTGCGGTGGGTCGGGCGCCTTCTGCTCGTCTGCGGTGCCGGAACTGCATAGGGCCAATGATCACGCGCCGGAGCCCGGCGCGCCCACAACGGGATGAAAGTTTGACTGCTCGGAGGCGTTGTTGTAACAGAGCGGATGTGTATCGTGCACGTGCCGGCGCGTGTGCTCGCATGGGTGCCCTCCGTCGTCGGATGCGGGGGGTCGGGCGGGGTCGGGCGAGGCCCGGTGAGGCCCGGCGAGGAGCCTGGTGGCGCCTTCCGGGGCCCCCGGCGGCGGCCCGGCCACCCGGTCCGGCGGGCACTCTGACCGGTCGTCCGGTGACGGTCCGTCCGCGGCCGGTCCTCGCCGCGCCTGGCCGATCACGGGACGGTGACCACCGGTCATACTGGGCGGCGGCGTCCGACACCGGGCGTCGCGGGCCGTGCCCGGCCGCACCCGACCGGCTCGCGCCGCCCGCCCGTCGGCCGTAACGCCCACACCGGAGGCCCCGATGACCCGCGACCTGCCGTCCCACCGCCCGGCGGCCGGCGCCCGGGCGGTGCCGTGGAACCGGCAGCGGCTGCGCAGCAACAACGAGTGGCTGCTGCTGGAGCTGCTGCGCACCGGCGGTGGCTCCTCCCGGGCCCAACTGGCCCGGGACACCGGCCTGTCCAAGCCGACGGTGTCCGCCGCCCTGGCCGAGCTGGAGCGCGCGGGGCTGGTCCGGGCGGCCGGGCGGGTGGCCCCCGAGCGGGGCCGCACGGCCGTGCTGTACGAGGTCGACCCGACCGCCGGGTACGTGCTCGGGGTGGACGTCGGCCGGGCCCGGCTGCGGGTGGCGGTCGCCGACCTGGCCGGGGCGGTGGTCGCCCGCCGGGACGTCGCCAACCGGGGCCGCTCGGCCGACGCCGTCGTGGACGCGGTGGTCGAGGCGGCGCACGGGGCGACCGCCGAGGCGGGCCTGACGGCCGCGGACATCGTGCACGCGGTGATCGGCACCCCGGGGGTCTGGGACGAGCGCCGGCGCGGCGTCCGGTACGCCACCAGCCTGCCGGGGTGGGGGCGGCCGGGCCTGTTCGACCGGATCGGGGCGGGCCTGGGCACGGCCGTCACGGTGGCCAACGACGCCAACCTGGCGGCCCTCGGCGAGTACACCCTCGGCGCCGGCCGGGGCAGCCGGATGTTCGCCTACCTGCTGGTCGGCACCGGGCTGGGCGTGGGCGTGGTCAAGGACGGCGAGCTGCTGCTCGGCGCCCACGGCGGGCTCGGCGAGATCGGGCTGGTGCCGCTGCCGGGCCGGCCGGGGGAGCCGGTGGCGACCATCGAACAGGAGGCGGCCGCGGACGCGGTGGTGCGCGCGGCCCTGGACTTCGGCCTGGACCCGGGCCCGGCCGGGCGGGTCACCGCGGCGCAGGTCTTCGAGCGGGCCCGGGCCGGGGACGGGGCGGCGCTGCGGGCGGTGCGGCAGGAGGCCGAGCGGCTGGCCTACGCGGTGGCCGTGCTGGCGGCCGTCCTCGACCCGGACCTGGTGGTGCTCGGCGGCGGTCTGGGCACCAGCGCGGACCTGCTCCTGGAGCCGCTGGAGCGGGCCCTGCACCGGCTCGCCCCGATGCGGCCGACGCTCGCGCCGAGCCTGCTGGGGGAGGATGCGGTGCTGCTCGGCGCGGTCGCCACCGCCCTGGACACCGCCCGGGCGGAGGTGTTCGAGCGCCGGACGGCGGGGCTGGGCTGACGGCCCGGCCGGGGCCCGCGCGGTGACGGCCCGTCCGGCGCTCGCGCGGCCGGACGGGCGGTGGTGCCGCGTCAGGTGGCCTCGGCGGATCAGCCGGTGGCCAGGGTCAGGCCGTAGGTGCCGAGGATCGGGTTGACCGGCTGGAAGAAGGTCTCCCCGCCCGAGGAGCAGTCGCCGGAGCCGCCCGAGGTGACCCCCTGGGCCTGGCTGCCGGAGATGAACGAGCCGCCGGAGTCGCCCGGTTCGGCGCAGACCGTGGTGCGGGTGAGGCCGTAGACGGTGCCTTCCGCGTAGTTGACGGTCGAGTTGAGCTCCTGGACGGTCCCGCAGTGCCAGCCGGTGGTGGAGCCGGAGCGGCAGACCGAGCCGCCGACCGGCTGCTCGGCCGAGCCGGAGACCGTCACCGCGCCGCCCGCGTAGTCGTTCACCTGCGGCTGGGCGGTCCAGTCCGGACCGGCCGCGACCCAGGAGTAGTCGTTGCCGGGGAAGGTCGAGCCCTGGAAGGTGCCGATCGAACCGCCGCTCGCGCTGGTGGCGTTGGAGCCGGGCTGGCCGCAGTGGCCGGCGCTGACGAAGCCCGGCTGGCCGTTCTGGGTGACCGGGAAGCCGATCGAACAGCGGGCGGCGTTGTCGATGTAGTACGCGTCCCCGCCGCGCAGGTCGGCGAGCGGGCGGGGCAGGGCGGTGGCCCGCTCGACCCGGACCAGCGCGCGGTCCACGCCGGCGTCCTGCAGGAACGTTTCGGTCCGGGCGGCGTCGGTGGAGCGCACCACCACGCTGTTGCTCCGGACGTCGACGTACCAGAGCGGGGTGGCCTCCGGCGCCGCGGCGGCGACGGCCGCGTCGAGCTGCCGCTTGGCGCCGTCGAGGGCGGCCAGGCCGTGCCGGACGACGGTCGCCCGGCCGCCGTGGGCGGTGACGGCCCGGGCGGCGGAGGCGTCCGTGGTGGCCACCACCAGGGTGGCGTCCGGCCCGTCCACCCAGGCCCCGGCCCAGCGGTCGCCGAGCGTCCGGGCCAGCGCGGTCTGCGCCGCGGCGGCCCGTGCCTCGTGGGCGAGGCGCCGGGCGGCGGCCTGCGGGGACAGGCCCAGGTCGCGCTGGTAGGCGCGCAGCAGCGCGGGCGGCGCGGCGGCGACGGCGGCCGGGTCGGCCGGGGCGGCCGCCAGGGCGGCGGCGATGGACGGTTCGTCGGCCGGCGCGGGGGCGGGCGCGCTGACGGCGGGGGCGGCGGTCAGAACGACACCCGCGAGGGCGGTGGCGACGGCGAGCGCACGAATGCGGAGCATGGGGTCTCCTCGGTCGGCGTGGGGGTTGCCGGAACCGTAGAGTGCGCAACACATTGACCGGAACATGTCGAATGCCCCCGCCCTCGGGTGCTATACCCCGCCGATCATGGGGAGTTGACGCGGCGGAGCCCGGCGGGGGGGGGGCGGGGGGGGGGCGCCGGGGGGGGGGGGGCCCGGGGGGGGGGGGGGGGGGGGGGGGGGGGGGAGGTCGACGCCGGTGACGAGGAGGGCGAGGAGGCCGGTGACGAGGTCGTCGGCGGGGGAGAGCGACTGCCAGGTGAAGACGAAGGCTTCGCCGTGG